>SKKM01000308.1 GCA_007121485.1 Wenzhouxiangella sp.
CGCCTGGCGCGGCGCTTGCGCGGGGATCTGGACGTCATCCTGCAAACCGCGCTGCGCGAGGAGGTGGAGCGCCGCTACGCTTCAGTCGAGCAGTTTTCTGCCGATCTGAAACGCCATCGGGAGGGCTTGCCGGTCCTGGCCAGGCCCGATCGCTGGTCTTACCGTGCCGGCAAGTTCCTGGGCCGGCACTGGGTCGGGGCGACGCTGGGCATGAGTATGCTGGTGGTGATTCTTGCCGGGGCCGGCGGGATTCTCTGGCAGTCGCGGCTGGTCGAAGCCGAGGCGCGCGAGACGCGCAACGCCTACGAGTTCGTGCGTACGCTGCTGTCGGTTGCCGATCCCTACCGCGGCGTCGGTTTCCATCTCTCGCCCAGGGAGCTCATGGAGCATGCCTCGCAGAGCGCCCTGATGGGGGAGCTGGCCGCGGGCAGCCAGGTGCAGGTCCTGCTCCTGATGGGACAGATCTACAGTCGACTGTCGCAGTTCGACTCGGCGGCCGAGCTCTTGCGGCTGGCCGACAGCATCGCCGCTGCTGACCCGGGCATCGATCCGCTGCTGCGCGCCGAGTTGCTGCTCGAGCTGGCGATCGTGGAATACGGCGGCGGCAGCCTGGGCGAGGCGGCGGATTACGTCCGCCACAGCCTGGACTTGCTGACCCGGGCGCTCGGCGACGAGCATGGCGAGCTGATTCCCGCCCTGATTCAGAAGGCGATCATTCTCCAGGAACAGGGCGAATACAAGGCGGCGCTGGTCCAGCTCGACCGGGCGCTGGCGATTCAGAATGCGCGGACGGACGAGGAGCCGGTGCGCCGGGCCAACACGATCCGGACGCGGGGATACGTGTATGAAAAGATGACGCGCTTTGAAGAGGCACAGAGGCACTACCGTGAGGCAGCGCAGCTGGCCGCCTCGCACTTGCCGGTCGGCCACCTGCACCTGGCCGAGCTGTACAACGACATCGGTCGAATCGGCTTCTGGCTGGGCCACTACGAAGAAGCGGTGGAAAGCCTGCAACTGGCGCTGGACATGCGTGCAGCCAAGCTGCCTCCCGAGGATCGGTCCATCGGCGCGTCGAACCACAACCTCGGCATCTCGCTGTACGCCATGGGGGATGCCGACCGCGGCGCCGCCCACCTGGAAGAAGCCGTTCGCATCTACTCCCTGTCGGCAGGGGCCGATAACTGGCTGACCGCGCGCGGCCAGTGGTCGCTGGCCCTGGTGTTGAGCGAGCTTGGCCAGCACCAGCGCGCAGACCAACTATTCGCCACCTCACTGGCCACCACCGAGCGGGTTTACGGGACTCATCACCGCGATCCGATCCGCCTGCTGATGGCGCAGGCCTATGTCCTCAACCAGCGCGGGGATTATGTCGCTGCGGCTCGAATCGCCGAGGACGCGCTGCAGCGCATTGATTCCCTGGACGCCCAGCGCGAGGAGTTCCGCCGCATCACCCTGTCGCGCCTGGCGGTCAGCCTGGCCGGAATGGGGCGCTGGGACGACAGCGAGCGCCTGGAAAGCGAGTTGTGCAGCGACCGGGCCTGGCAGGCCGTGGAACGGGTCACGGCCTATACCGAGCCCTGCGCCTATGCCGGGCAGCGCAACGCGGAACTTCGCCTCGCGGCGCTGCGCTAGGCGGGCCCGGGTTCAAAAGAACCGCGCCCAGCGGAAGATCACCTGGTGACGATCCGGACGGTTGCGCACCGCGCTTTCGCGGTACACGTGCAGGAACCACACCTGGGGGCCGTTCTGCTTGCGCAGGCCCGGTCCATAGCCGATGACCTGTTCGCGCGAGCCGGGGATGCGCACGCCGTCGATCCGATCATCGCTGATCTGGCGCAGGTGATAGCCGGCCAGGCCGAGACGCAAGCCGGGAGAGATCTCGCGCGAGATGGCGAGATTGGTGTGAACGGCCTGACCGGCCTGGATCGAGTCGGCGCCCAGGTTGCGCGCCGGATCGGAGTTCTTGCCGTTCCACAGGTAGTGCACGCGACCGCTCAGCTCCCAGACGTCCGATGCCACCCAGGTAAAGGCGTAGTGCGGATTGAAGCGGTAGGTATTGTTGCCGATGTTGACCAGTCGGTCCGAATCGTAAGCGCCGATCGGCACCGTCACGTTGAGGTTCAGGCGCTGCCAGTAGGGTCGTCCGAACAACTCGCGCGCCGGCCACTGCAGCACGACCGGGCTCAGGAACAGGTCGCCGAAGCCGGTGCGGGCCTGGCCGACCACCGGGTTGATATCGAGATCCACCCGCGCCAGCGGCAGGATGAACTCGGCACCCCAGTTGGCGCCGAAGACCTGGTGCTGCGACAGCCAGGCGACCTGGGTGGCGACGGAAAAGGCGCTGAGCTGGTCCGGCGCCGCGGCGGTGCGACCGTCGTTGTCGCGAAAGCGGTCGGCCTCGGCGGCGATGATCGTTTGCTGGAACATGATGCCGGGCAGGGCACGGCCGTCGACGAAATTGGTGTTGCCGAGGTTGACCGGCGGCAGCGAGACCTGGGCTACGGCGGCCTGGGACAACAGCAGCCCGGCACCCAAGGCCAGAGTGCGAAGCCAGGCGTCCCAGATGCGGTGCAGGAACAGTTGATCGAAACGGTGCTTGAGCATGGCCAGGATTGAATGGGGAGACGCTATGGTGGATATTAGCTTGCGTCCTGCGGTCTGACGCAAGGCAATCGAATGCTTTTTGCGAAGGTGCTTCCCATGCGTCGTCTCTGGCTCAAGCTCATCCTGTTGGGCGTGCTGCTCACCCTGCTGCTGTTCGGGGGCTGGGTGTTGTGGACGGAAACCCATCCAGAGCACGAGCGGGAGCTGCGGATTGCCGCGCAGGAACAGCTGGAAGAGTGGTTCCCCGAGCAGATGGCGCTGCCACCGGAACTGTTCGGATTCCAGGTTCCGGCGGATTCCACGCGCTCGGCCCCGGACCTGGTGCTGATTCATGGGCTGGATGAACCGGGCGGCATCTGGGACGAAACCCTGGCCAGCCTGGATGAAGCAGGCCTCGAGGCCTGGGAGTTTCGCTATCCGAACGACCAGGCCATCGACCGCAGCGCCGATCTCCTGGCCGAGCACTGGCCGTTGCTCGACCCCGCCCATGAGGTGATTCTGGTCGGCCACAGCATGGGTGGCCTGGTGGTCCGCGACTTCGTGACCCGCTGGCGCCATCCGGTCGACGGGCCTGCCCGGGTCGACGGTCCGGAGGTCCTGGGCGTGATCATGATTGCCACGCCGAACCAGGGCTCGGGCTGGGCCCGCCTGCGTGCCTGGCTGGGGCTGCGTGAGTGGGTGGTCCAGATTCCCGAGGGCCAGCTCTCGCCCTTTGCCGGTCTGCGCCAGGGTACCGGGGCGGCCAAGATCGATCTTCGTCCGGACAGTCGTTTTCTGACCGAACTCAACACCCGGCAGTGGCCCGATTCGGTCAAGCTCATGATCATTGGCGGGCAGCTTGGCGAGGCGACGCCGGATATGCTGCGCGGCCTGGATCGACTGGGCGAGGAACTGGCCGTCAGCGATCTGCGTGCGCGGGTCGAGGCCTGGTGGGAGGAAACCGGCGAGGAACTGGGTGACGGCGTGGTGCCGGTGGCGTCACTGCGCTTCGAGGGCTCGCCCGATCCGCTGCTGTTGCCGGCCTCGCATCGCGGCCTGCTGGTCGAACTGCCCCTGGCCGATGGTCCACCGCCGGCCATCGCGCCGATGCTGGAAACGGTTCTCGAGTGGCGCGGCAAGGACTGAGCGGCGCGGCCCGTTCAGCCTGACTTCAGCCAGGGCGGGTTACAAAGAAGCTGCAGGCTGGCCACTGCCGCCTGCCCGACCCACCGCCGAGGAACACCTCATGAACCGGATCGCTCAGGCTTTTCTCCTTGCTCTCATGCTGTCCACGGGCCTGCTGTTGCCGCTGCCGGCGCAGGCGCAGGGCGAGTTCCGCGGCTTCAGCGTGGCCGAACTGGACCAGATGCTGGCCCCGGTCGCGCTGTATCCCGATACCGTGCTGTCGCACGTGCTGATCGCCGCAACCTATCCGATCGAAGTGGTGCAGGCGGCGCGCTGGACGCGCCAGAATCCGGACCTGCGCGGCGAGCAGGCCGTCAACGCCGTGATCGGCCAGGACTGGGATCCATCGGTCATGGCGCTGGTCGCCTTTCCGGAGGTGCTGGCGCGAATGGATGCCGATCTCGACTGGACCCAGCGGCTGGGTGATGCCTTCCTGGTCCAGGAGGGCGACGTGCTCGACAGCATCCAGCGGCTGCGGGCCCAGGCCTACAGCGCCGGCCACCTGCGCAGCACGGAACAGGTCCAGGTGATTCGCGAGCGCGAAGTGATCTACATCGAGCCGCCGCGGCGCCAGGTGGTGTTCGTGCCGGTTTACGACACCCGCGTGGTCTTCGGCTCCTGGGCCTGGGCCCATCACCCGCCGGTGTTCTGGCATCCGCCGCCGCGCCATCGCTCCCGGGTGGTGGTGTACTGGGGGCCGGCCTTCCATGTCCCGTCCGCCTTCTTTTTCAGCTCCTTCCACTGGTCGCGGCGGGAAGTGGTCGTGGTGCATCACCATCACCACTATTTCCGGCCCCATCACCCGCGCGTCCGGACCGTTCATCATCACCATCATCACTACTACCGCGGCCGCGACCTGGCCCGGCACGACTCCGCCCAGCGCTGGCAGCACGACCCCGGTCATCGGCGCGGCGTGGCGTACCATCCGGCCGTCGACGAGCGCCACCGCCAGCTGGAGAGGCGGCCCGTGGCGAGTGCACCCGCGCAGGCCAACCCGCCGGTGCGCGTAGCCGACACGCGCAGCAACCAGCGCCAGTGGGCGGCGACCCGGCGCGCCGAAGACCTGCTGCCCGCCGCCGGCACCCAGTCGGCCCGCCAGGCCCGGTCGGTGACGCCGGACTCCGGAGCCGCGGCCAGGGCAGGCGCGTCGCAGCGCACCAGCGGGGCAGACCGGGCCCAACGCGCCCAGAGCGCAGCGAC
>SKKM01000027.1 GCA_007121485.1 Wenzhouxiangella sp.
TCCGGCTCCATCAGCACCAGCGGCAGCGCCAGGGCGAATTCGCTCAGGCGCTGGGTGTCGACCCCGTCAATGCGGCCTCGCCAGCCGGACACCGAGCGCTCCATGCCCAGGCGACGCTGGTCATCGCCTCGGCGCGCCACCACGCGCAGGCTTTCGCAGCCATGCTGGATGACCGACGCCATGCGCTGGCTGCGAAAGGAACGCCCGCGGGCGAGCAGGTAGATGGCCTCGAGCACGCTGGTCTTGCCCGCCCCGTTGGGGCCTTCAAGCCAGTTCAGCCCCGGGCCGGGCTGGATCTCGACCTCCGCGAGGTTTCTGAGGCCGGCGATGGAGAGATGATCGAGACTCACGGCGGCAAGGCAACGACCGCCCGGTCCGGAACGCGCGACCTGCGGATCAGAGCTTCAACGGCATCACGACCTGACGAACCGCCTCGTTGTCGGTGGCCGTGATCAGGCAGGAACTGTTGGCGTCGCGCAGGGCCAGACGAACCTTGTCGCCGTCGATGGAACCCAGTGCATCGAGCAGGTAGTTGACGTTGAAACCGACCTTGAGGTTCTCGTAGGTGTGCTCCGCCTCGATCTCTTCGGTCGCCTCTTCCTGCTGCGGGTTGTGCGCAATGATGCGCAACAGGCCCGGCGTCATCTCCAGGCGCACGCCGCGGTACTTCTCGTTCGACAGGATCGCGGCGCGATGCAGCGCGTCGACGAACGAGCCGCGATCGGCCACCAGCGACTGGTCGGTCGCCATGGGGACCACCGCCTCGTAGTCGGGGAAACGACCGTCGATCAGCTTGGTCGTCATGACGATGCGCTCGCGGTCGACGCGCAGGAAACCCTGCCCGACGATCACGTTCAGGGACTCGTCGCTGTCCTCCAGCACCCGGTTCAACTCCAGCACGCCCTTGCGCGGCACGATCAGGCTGCGCATTTCGCCGCTGATCGGCGCTTCCATCTCGCTCAAGGCCAGGCGATGACCGTCGGTGGCCACTGCGCGCACCGCACCATCCCGGAATTCCAGCAGCAGGCCGTTGAGGTAATGACGCACGTCCTGGTGAGCCATGGCAAAGCTGGTCTTCTCGATCAGCCAGCGCAGGCGGCCTTGCTGGACCTGGTAGGTCTGCAGGCTCTCGGCCTGGTCGCTGGCCGGGAATTCGCTGGCCGGCAGGGTCGCCAGGGTGAACCGGCTGCGACCGGCGTGCAGCGCCAGCTTGTCCTGGTTCAGCTGCACGTTGATCTTGACCCCTTCCGGCAGGGCGCGGCAGATATCCACCAATTTGCGCGCCGGCACCGTGATGCTGCCGGTCTGGGCGACCTCGGCCTTGGCCCGGGCCACCAGTTCCACCTCCATGTCGGTGCCGGTAATGCGCAGCCCGTCTTCCACCGCTTCGATCAGGAAGTTGGCCAGCACGGGCAACGTCTGCCTGCGCTCGACCACGTTGACGACCTGCGCAATCGGGGCCAACAAGGCCTCACGTGGTATCGAGAATTTCATGATGGCTCCTTACACGTCCGGTCCGGGCGGGAGAGTCCCCCGCTTGTTGCTTTTGTTTATAAGTAAGAAAAGACTGTAGTAACAGGGCCTGTTAGCGCTGTGGAAAAGCCTTAAAACCCTTTACTATCAGTTGCTTGCCTCACTCTCCTCGTCGCCTTAACTTGATACTCAAACTGTGGAGCGAATGTGGATAACTTTTCTGTCCAGATTTATCCACAGCTTTCCCGTGCTTCATGCCCAGTCTCAGGTGGATAACTCCCGGGTCAGGCGCGCCCGTTCCTCGCGCAGCCGCCCGTCAGTCTCGCACAAACTCTCGATTTTACGACAGGCGTGCAACACCGTCGTGTGGTCGCGGCCGCCGAAAGCGTTGCCGATCTCCGGCAGCGAATGCTCGGTCAGGCTCTTGGCCAGGAACATCGCCATCTGGCGCGGCCGGGCGATCGAGCGCGTGCGCCGCTTGGACAGCAGGTCGGCCACGCGCAGCTGGTAGAAGTCCGCCACCGTTTTCTGGATGTTCTCGATGGTGATCAGCCGATCGTGCACCGCCAGCACGTCGCGGAGGATCTCCTGGGTATAGTCCAGATCGATGGTGCGCCCGGAAAAGCGCGCGTTGGCGATCAGCGAATTCAGGGCCCCCTCGAGGTCGCGCACGTTGGAGCGCATGCGCTTGGCAATCAGGAACGCCACCTGCTCGTCGAGATGGAGGTCACGCTCGGCCGCCTTCTTCTGCAGGATCGCGCCCCGGGTTTCGAAGTCCGGCGGCTCGATCGATACGGTCAGGCCCCAGCCGAAGCGCGAGCGCAGCCGCGATTCGATGCCGTCCACTTCCTTGGGGTAACGATCGCAGGTCAGGATGATCTGCTGGCGTGATTCCAGCAGGCTGTTGAAGGTATGGAAGAATTCCTCCTGCGAGCGGTCCTTGCCGGCGAAGAACTGGATATCGTCGATCAGCAGCGTATCGACCGAGCGGTAGTGGCGCTTGAACTGGTCGATGGTGTCGCGGCGCAGCGCCTGGATCATCTCGGAGACGAATTTTTCCGAGTGCAGGTACATGATGCGGGCGGTGGGGTTGGCCTCGGCAATGAAGCGCCCGGCCGCATGCAGCAGGTGGGTCTTGCCCAGGCCGGTGGACCCGTACAGCAGCAGCGGGTTGTACACCGTGCCCGGGTTCTTGGCCACCTGGCGGGCGGCGGCGTAAGCCAGCTCGTTGGACTTGCCGAGAACGAAATTCTCGAAATGGTAGCGGTCATCCAGCCCGGTCTGCCGGGGTGCTGCCGCCGGCCGGTCGGGGCGGGCCTGCGCCAGCGGGCGATCCTCGACCACGACCGTGATGGCCTCGCGCGAGAAACCGTGTGCGGCCAGGAAGTCCCGGATCATGCCGAGGTAGTTGGCCTCGACCTGGTCGCGCACGAAATCATTCGGCGCGCTCAGCCGGAACTGGCCGGCGCCGCCCGCGGTCACCCGCAGCGGCCGCAGCCAGGTGTTGAGCTCATCCAGCGGCACCTGGCGCTCCAGCCGGCTCAGGCATTGCTGCCACAGCTCGGCTTCGGGCGCAGCTTGCTGAGTCGTACTCATTTCACTCCGGATCGGAAAAACCGCGTTGGTGCCGCAAGGCTTCAGGCCGCGGCGCATGCCAAAGATTGACTGGACGCACCGAAAAACGCTATGCTTGACGTCTTTTGTTGCGGGTTCGTGCAGCGGGAGTTTCCCGCCAGCTCGAACCCCGCCATCTTACATCGTAGAGTTCGCGAGATTTTGAGGACATTCCCATGAAGCGCACATTTCAGCCCAGCAGGATCAAACGCGCCCGCCGCCACGGTTTTCGTGCCCGCATGGCGACCGCGTCCGGTCGTGCCATCATCAACGCACGTCGGGCCAAGGGCCGCAAGCGTCTGGCCGCGAGCAACAGCCGCTGACGCATTTCCGTGTACGGCCTGCCGCGCTCGGCGCGCCTGCTTGACGGCAAGGCCTTCAAGCAGGTATTCGAGACCCGGCAGGTCGTCGGCAACGCGTATTTCCGGGTCCACTACGCCCCTTCCGAGCAGCCGCGGCTGGGCATGGCCGTCTCCAGGCGCGTGCATCGAAGAGCGGTGGTTCGCAACCGCATCCGCCGCCAGATTCGGGAAAGCTTCCGGTTGCAGCGTCCAACATTGCCCGCGCTGGATTTCGTAGTATTGGCTCGGCCGGCCGCGGCCGAACTGGATCGAACGGACCTGCGCGTGGCGCTGGACCAACTATGGCAGCGTTTTAAAGCATCCTCATGAACACTCGCACCTTCTTCATCCTGATGCTGGGCCTGGTCGGCTTTTTCCTGTTCCTGGAATGGCAGCGGGAATACTCGGCGCCGCCGCGGCCGACGACCGAAGCGGTCGAGGGACGTTCTCCGGCCGATGCCGACCTGGCGCCGCCGCCGGTCCTCGATCTGCCGGATCTGCCCACCCTCACCGAAACGCCGCCGGGCGAGGTCGCGCCGGCCGTGCCCGAAATCCGCGCCAGCCGCCGCGTGGAGGTCCTGACCGACGTCCTGCAGGTCGAGATCGACGCCAACGGCGCGTCCATCGTCGACCTGCGCCTGAAGGATTTCCCGGTCGCCGTCGACCAGCCCGACGTCCCCTTCGTGCTGCTGGTCGAAGAACTGCCCGAGCTGTTCGTGGCCCAGGGCGGCCTGCTGGCCGACGGCCTGCCGGCGCCCAACCACACCAGCCGCTGGGAAGTGGACCAGTACTTCTTCGAACTGGCCCCCGGCGCCGACCAGCTCCGCGTCCCGCTGACCTGGCGCCACGAGTCGGGCCTGGAAGTGGTCGCCACCTGGATCTTCCATCGCGCCGACTACGTCATCGACCTCGAGTTCGAAGTGCGCAACCGCACCGGCTCGGACTGGCGCGGTGCGCGCTACGTCCAGCTGCAGCGCACCGAGCCGGACTTCAGCGATGCCGGTCCCGCCTTCACCAACCCGGAACGCTTCAGCTACAACGGCGCGGCCTGGTTCAGTTCGGGCGACGGCATGCGCAAGATGTCGTTTTCCGACATGCGCTCGCGCAACCATACCGACGACATCCAGGGCGGCTGGCTGGCCTTCATCCAGCACTACTTCCTGGCCGCCTGGATTCCGCCTGAGCAGCAACTCAATCGTTTTACTACCCGTACGGTGGTCGGTGACCAGCTGCCGCGCTTCGTGGTTTCGGCCACCTCTCCCCAGGTCACCGTGGCCGACGGCGGTTCGCACGTCTTCACCGCCCGCCTGTTCGCCGGGCCGAAGCTGCAGAACCGCCTGAACGAAGTCGCCGACGGCCTGGTGCTGACCGTCGACTACCGCTTTTTCCGCATCCTGGCCCAGCCGCTGTTCTGGGTGCTGGACAAGATCCACTCGGTGATCGGCCACTGGGGCTGGTCCATCGTGGTGCTGACCCTGCTGATCAAGCTGGTGTTCTACAAGCTCA
>SKKM01000080.1 GCA_007121485.1 Wenzhouxiangella sp.
GGATAATGCACGGCTGTTTCGAAATTTTGCACAAGGTGTGCCGCCATGAAGGCCGATATCCATCCGAATTACCGCGAAGTGATCTTCCAGGATCTCTCCAGCGACCTGATCTTCAAGACCCGTTCGACCATCCAGACCAAGGAAAAGATCGAGTGGGAAGACGGCAAGGAATACCCGCTGGTCAAGATCGAAGTCTCCAGCAAGTCCCACCCGTTCTACACCGGCAAGCACAAGATCATGGACACCGGCGGGCGCGTCGACAAGTTCAAGAAGCGCTACGGCAAGTAAGCTGATCGGGCCCTTGCGGTCCGGCACTTGGAAAAGTCCCGTATTCGAACCGGGCCGGTAGGGGATCCCCTTCCGGCCCGGTTCGTTTTGGCCCGCCACTCATCCCCCGAATGTGTCCTTCCGTCGGCAAAGACTTGCCGTCACGGGCCCACTGGTCTACGTTGACCTTGAAGCACGCTGTCCTGGCTGGTGGAAGCGAAACGCCCCATCGCCCATAATCGAAGGCAGGTGCTAAAAAGGGTGAGACGCATGAAGACTCGGGGATTCACGCTGATTGAATTGATGATTGTGGTGGCGGTGCTGGGTATCCTGGCCGCGATCGCGATTCCCTCCTATCTGAACCAGGTACAGCAGACCCGGAGGGCTGACGCGCAGTCTGCCTTGCTGCAGGCTGCACAGGCCCTGGAGCGCTGCTTTACGCGCGCCAACACCTACGCGGGTTGCAATATCCCGAATGAATCACCCGATGGGTTCTACACCATTGCCCTGAACGCGACGGGCGGTGGAACCGGTTTCACCCTGACCGCCACTTTTGCCGGACCGCAGGTGCGGGATACACAGTGCCAGACTTTCACGCTGACTCACCTCGGGGTTCGGAATTCGGCGCCCTCCGGTGTGGACCGTTGCTGGAGGTAGATGCGATGAACATCGGTTCGAGATCGAAAGTCCGTGGCGTCACGCTGGTGGAATTGATGATCATCATTGCGGTCATCGCCATTGCCGCCACCATCGCAGTCCCATCTCTGCAGCAGTTGTTGCGGAACAACCGCGTGGCCGCCCAGAACAACGAACTGATCGCGCTGATCACCCTGGCCAAGAGCCAGGCGATTCGCCGCAACCAAAACTGGCAGATCGAGTTCGTCAGTAACGGATTTGCATGGTCGGCGAATGTGCGTCCCCCTGCAGGAGAAGGCGTGGATCCCGTTGATGATGCCGGCTGTCCTGACATTCCCGGAGTGATTCGCTGCGCCAGTTTGCAGGGCGTTTCCCTGACCGGACCGGCGCGACTGACGTTCAATAACCGGGGTTTTCTGGAGCAGGGCGCCGATGCGTGGGTCACCGAGAGATTGACTCTTGAACATCAGGGGTGCTCCGGCAATCGCCAGGCGCGCGAGATCGAGGTTCTTCCGACGGGCCAGGTCACTTCGCAGGCCATAGGCTGCCCTTGACCTCAAATGGGTGCTGAACACTGATGATCGCAACCACTTCATCCGCTTCATCTGCCGTCCGGGGCAACAAGGGCTTCACCCTGATCGAAGTCCTGATCGCCCTGCTGGTGCTTTCAATCGGGCTGGTCGGCATCGCAGCGCTCAATCTGACCGGTTTGAGAAACGTCCACTCTTCCTACTACACCTCCATCGCCTCATCTGTTGCGCTGGATTTCGAAGAACGGCTGTGGCTCGCCATGGCAGATGTGAATGACGGCTGCCTGAGCGCTGCCGACGTCGATGCCGTCCTCGGTGATCTGGTGGATGCATGGCAGTCCAACGGGGCAGGCACGGTCACCATCCCCGGCTTGACTGTGACGCGCACCGGCTTTCGCCAGGATCCCGACGACTTCTGGATCGAGGCAAGCATCCGGGTCGGCTGGGAAGATGCCCGATTCGGGCAGCCGGCAGAACGGTTTCCCTACACGGCCAGGGTGGTCTGTGCTCCCGTTGCGCCACCCGCGACACCATGAGCAGACGCATGAAACAGACGCATGAAATGCAGAGCTTGGGGCGTTCGGCGCATCAGGGCTTCACCCTCGTCGAACTGATGGTGGCCTTGGCGCTGAGCGCGTTCCTGATCGGGGGGTTGGCTTTGACCTACCTGTCCGGCCGGACCACTGCCCAGGACGCGGAAGATCTGTCCCGGATCCAGGAAAACATGCGCTTCGTCAGCGACCACTTGCTGCGTGATATCCGCAACGCCGGCTTTCGGGATCAGTTGACCCTCACTTTCGCGGAGTTCCAGGATATCGGGCAGGCGTTTGCCGAGATCAACCCGGACGGCAGCCTGACCATTCGCTATGCGGGTCGCTCTCATTGCGCGCAGTCCCGGCAGAATCCCAATTTGCAGAATGAACTCACCCTGGTGACAAACCGCTATTTTTCTGACGGTGACCGCTTGCGCTGCGCCGGTTCAGGGCCCGGGGATCCGAGAACGACCGACCTGGTGCCTGGAGTGACGGATATCCAGTTCGAGCTGTTGCGGCCGCCGGGTGCCGATCTTGGCGGCGTCAACGCCAATGTGTGCAATTTCGACACCGTCGACGATCTGGACACCGCTTGCATCGGCGTGCGCATGACCTTGACGTTCGATGGCCGCGGCGGCTCCAGGGATGCGGTGCTCGAAGCGGCTTTCCGTAACGTGCTCCTGGACCGGATTTACGGTCGGGATTGAGCTCGGTATGCAGGAGAAAACCTCATGAACAGATTCCTGAATGCAAAAAATGGCAGCCGCATGCGTCAACAAGGCATTGCGCTGGTCTTCGCCTTGCTGCTGTTGCTGCTGCTGACCGTCATTGGCATTGGCACCATGAGCAGCGTTCGCATGCAGGAACGCATGGCCGGTAACGCGAACCTCCAGAGCCTGGCGTTCCATGGCGCTTCGGCGGCCATAGCCGAAACGCTGGATTGGGGTTTCGACACCGGTAACTGGGCGCCAGATGCTGACGGTAACCCCGTGTGTGACCGGGCAGATGAGAATAGGGCAGATTGGCTTGGCCCGTGGTCGAATTTTGCGACGCTGGTTGTGCCGGGAATTCCCGCAGGCTTTGAGGTCCGCTACCGACAAAGGGTGGGTTGCTTCGAGGCGCCCGGCTGGACCTTACTTGACGGGATCGACGGTTCCATTCCGCAGCAACTCCTCGCGCTTGGCGTTGGCGAAGTGGTGCGAACCTCTGATAACGAGATCGTTGCCCGGCGTGAAATCGAGGTCAGGCTGGAAGAGCGGGGCTTTGATAACCCGACCTGTCTGATTCAAACCGGCCCGCTGTCACTGGTCGACATCAGGATGCCGAATTCGAACCAGTTCCAGATTGATGCGCGACCAGCGGGTTGCCCGATCCAGACGGCCGATGCGGCCAGCTCCGGCGAGATGCGTCGACAGCTGGCGGCCGGGGGCGACCGGACCGGCAACTATTTGCCGGCGAATCCGGGCATCACCCACGGGCCGCTTGACGGTGCCTGGGGCGAGCCGGCCTTACTGGCTCGCGTCGTCAACGCCATGAAGGTCGGCGTCAGGGGTTACGAGTTGTGGCCGGGAGCTGCGGAGGACAATCCGTTCGGCGCATGCGTGGGCAACTTGCAGGTCGGCAACCAAAGCTGGAGAACCAATAACAATTGCGGTGGAACAGCGAACGATCAGATTACATTTGTCGCGGGAAATCTCGAAGTTTCAGGCAACTGCACGATCAACGGTCAGATCATCGTGGAAGGAGGCTACTTTTCCAATGGCACGCCAGCCTATACAGGTGATCTGCTGGTTCTTGGCGGCGTGATTGACATCGGCGGTTTTGGGCGGGCAGACAACTCTGGTTTGGTCATCCTCCAGGATCTGGGGCCTCAGACAGTGAATGGCGAGAATCGGAATCAGAGTGCTCGTGTCGCCTACGATCCAGACAATGTGGATTTTGGTTCCGGTATATTCCGAATTGATGGCGGTGGTAATGCAGTAATCAGACCACTGCTTTGCGAGGATCTTGAGGCTAACTGGAACCGACTGAACGATTGCCTGGGAAGTCTTGAGAGTATGGTACGTACGCCCAGTACCGTGCTTGATCCGGATGGTGTGCTCTACCCCAATCTGTTTGAACAATATCGCGGGGAGATCGGCGCGTTCGCAAACCTGGATGATCTGGATGTTTTCAGGCCTGGTGAAGACCCTGGTACAGTTCAGTTCCCAATCCCGCGGTGCAGCGGGGATGGATCTGGTACCCGGACTGCGATCGCAAGTTGGAGAGAATTCATCGATCAAGGACGGTGGGACGACAACAACCCGTGAAGCCTGCGCTAGGAATCGGCTTAGGCCATTCCGCCCTGGCAGTGTCCGTGCTCTCACGTCCTTATACGGAGCTTGGGTGCTGGTCATCAAATGGGATTTAAGGCGTTTCAAGCTGGCCAGAACCGTAAACCGCCGACCGGGCGGTTTACGCTTTTTGTGGTCTTGTTTTCCGTGAGTCTCGCCGTGATTCTCAGCCTGGGTCGGCTGGGATCCGAGGCGTTTTTCTTTCAGCACCTGGCCCTGGTTTCGCTTTTCGTTCTGTGGTGTTCCCTGTTGGCGGCGCTGCTGTTTTTTCTGATCGAATCCCGGCTGCCCACGCTTCCGCCGGGGGCCCGAATCATCATCTGGTTCCTGGGCTGCCAGGCCCTGGTTGTACTGGTTTCACTGCTTGTGGCTTTCGGGCCGGAGCGTCTTGCCAATGCCAGCCAACCCGCGCAAAGCGAGCCAATCATCTTCCTGGCGCGGAATCTTGGTATTGCGGCTGTTGCGTCTTTTCTTTTCGCTCGCTTTTTTCTCCTTCAGCAGCAGTGGCAGGCCCAGGTGGCAGCCGAGAGCGACGTGCGCCTGAACGCCCTACAATCCCGCATCCGCCCCCACTTCCTCTTCAACACCCTCAACACCATCTCCAGCCTGATCCACGACCGTCCCGA
>SKKM01000300.1 GCA_007121485.1 Wenzhouxiangella sp.
ACGGCCCGTTCCACCCTCAAGCAGAACCTCGCGCTCAACGATATCGACGAGTTGCCGGAACCATTGCGCTGCATGGCCGACGCCTACGTCGACGCCGACAGCGGCGACCGCTACGACGTGATCTTCCGGCCCGACCGCGGCCTGAGCATGTACCTGAACGGAGACCTGCTCAAGCACTGCGAAAGCGCCGAGGGCGCCGAGAAATATTCCATGATCTGGTTCGGCGACGAGCCATTCCACCGCCGCATGCGTGACCGGCTGATCGAGGAAGCGCTCGGCAACGGCGCGGCGCAAAGCTGACACTGCGCCGCGGGCGGTTCCGTCAATCAGCACGTCGGAGCGACCCCATTGCAGCAGCCGGCTGCCACGCGAGTACAATCGTGGCAGGGTAGCCAACCGCAGGGAGCGCACATCATGACCTTCAAGCACACCTCGCTGCTGATCGCCGTCGACGATTCGCCCAGTGCCGGCCGGGCCCTGGACTTCGGCCTGGACATGGCCGAAACCCTGCGCCTGCCGGTGAGGGTCGTGCACGCCACCCGGCCCGCGAGCATGCGCCCCGGCGAAGTGCGCACGATCGATCTGGATCGGGTGCAGGAAGCCGCCGGCGGCATCCCTGAATACGAACTTGCCGCGGCCCTGCTGGACCGTGCCATCGAGCGCGCCGGTGACCGCCAGGTTGCCGTCGAGCCGGTGCTGCTTGGCGGTGATCCGGCCGAAGCCCTGATCCGCTATGCCGCCGAATGCGACCGCCCGATCCTGGTGGTGGGACGACGCGGTCGCGGCAAGCTGCAGGGCCTGCTGATGGGCAGCGTCAGCGACAAGACCGTGCGCCTGGCCCAGTGCCCGGTCATCGTGGTCAACTGAAACGCGCCGAACTGGCGTCGGCTAGCGCGGGTTGTACAGCGACAGCAAGGCACCCAGGCGCTCTTCCACCCATTCGCTGACCGGCGTCAGCCGCACGCCGAAACGACGCTCCAGGGCATCCGTGTCGACCAGCGGACCGTTGTCTTTCAGGCTGTCGATCCCGCTGTACAACTCGGCGACGGAGCGGCCGATATGCGCACTGCCGGCCAGGTGGCTGAGCGTGTCGGCAAAATCGTCCACGGATTGCGGCGCGTAATGCACCTCGCGATCGTAGACCCTGGCCAGCAAGCGGCACAGATCGGGCCCGCTGACCGGCTCCGGACTGGCGATATCGATGACTTCGCCGGCGGCATCGCTGCCGAGCACTGCAATGGCGAGTGCGGCCTGATCCTCGGTAGCGGTCCAGTTGAGACGACGCTTCGCGCTCAGGGGCGGGTAGGTCAGCCGGCCGAATTCCTTGATCTCGCGAATGATGTGCGGCCAGACCAGGTTGGCCAGGTACAGCGTCGGCCTCAGGACCACCGTATCGACGCCGCTGGCCAGCATGGCGGCGCTGACGCCGCGCAGCCCGACCACGAACTCGCTGTCCGGCATGGCATCGCCGCACCAGGCCGAGGTGCTGAACACCAGGCGTCGAATCCGGCTGTCGCGCAGCGCGGCAAGAAAATGATCCACCATTGCCGAACCTTCGCGGCTCTGGGGCATGACCGGAAGGTGGAAGAAGACGGCGTCCATGTCCGCCATCGCGTCGCGCAGGGAATCGACATCGAGCAGGTCGGCTTCGAACAACTCGACCCGCTGCGACAGCCGTTCACTGGCGGCGTCAAGATCGCGGGTGACGGCCCTGACCGACAGGCCCGCATCCAGCGCTGCATCCACCACGGGATGGCCCTGAGTGCCGGTCGCTCCGAAAACCAGGAGGCGGTTGATATCTTTCATGCGGCAGGAGTCGGGATCGCGAATGCCAGATTCCAGAATATCGCATCACCAGGCCGGAAAGGCATCGTCGTGACGGGTGAAGGAGTAATCTTGGTCCGCCCATGAATCCTTCGACCCTCTGCGCCCTGCTCCTGGTATTGATCCTGACCGGCTGCTCGCAAGCCGGTGAACCGGCGGACGCGCCAGCATGGCCGGAACTGCAGTACGAGCCGCCGGCATTGGTCGAACTGGAACAGGAACCGTTACTCGCAAGGCACGATCCCGCGACGGGTGGCGGTAGCAGCCACTAGCCGCATAGCGCAGGCGGAATAAAAAAAGGCGATGCCTCTCGGCACCGCCTTCAAGCACCCCCAAAAGGGACCAGCAACCCTGAGTTTGGGGGAGTCCATCAGCCCTTGCCGCTGCAAAGGCCCCTACTACCAACGTAGGCGTTCAGAATGCCGCAGGCGGTCGATTTTGTATGCCGCAGTTCCTCTCGACACTTTGTAGGATATTTCCTACACGCTGTAGGATATTTCCTACAAAGCGGCCTTGGCCGCCTCTCGAACCTGCAGCCACCAGTAACGCACCTGGCCGGCCGCCGGTCTCTGGTCCTCGACCGTCATGGCCCGGCCACCGGCCGATGATAAGATTCACGCTTCAAGCCATCACGGAGTGCAGTCATGGCCAAATCCTCCCGTTACCAAGCCAAGGTTCAAGACGCCGACGGCATCATTCCCTATTCCGACGAAGAACACAGCGTCTGGGCCGATCTCTACGCGCGGCAACTCGAGGTGATCGAGGGCCGGGTCTGTCAGCAGTTTCTCGACGGACTGGAGATGCTCGCGCTGCCCCAGAATCGCATACCCCAGCCGCATGAGGTGTCCGCCGTGTTGCGCGAGCGCACCGGCTGGGAAGTCGCCCCGGTGCCGGCGCTGATCAATTTCGACCGTTTCTTCGACTTGCTGTCGCAGAAGAAATTTCCTGCCGCCTCGTTCATTCGCTCGCGCGAGGACATGGACTACCTGCAGGAGCCGGACATCTTCCACGAGATCTTCGGCCACGCCACCATGCTGACGCACCCCGGATTCGCCGACTTTACCGAGGCCTATGGCAAGGCCGGCGTCAAGGCGAGCAAGGCCGAACGCGTCTACCTGGCGCGGCTGTACTGGTTTACCGTGGAGTTCGGCCTGCTGCAGACGCCCGAGGGCCTGCGGATCTGCGGCGGCGGAATCGCCTCATCGCCGGGCGAGACGCACTTTGCGCTGGAGAGCCCGGAACCGATCCGCCGCCCCTTCGATCCCATCGATGCGCTGCGCACGCCGTACCGGATCGACATCTACCAGACCGTCTACTACGTGCTCGACCGGCTCGACGACCTGTTCGACCTGGCAAAGGCCGACCTGCTCGGCCTGATTCGCGAGGCCCGCGCGCTGGGCGCGTTCACCCCGACCTTTCCACCCAAACCCGCCGCCAAGGAGGCCGCCTGACATGAGCGAATCTGATCGTTTGACCGAAAAGAAATGCGTGCCCTGCGAGGGCGGCACGGCCCCGCTGGAGCGTGATCGAATCGAAACTCTGCTGCCGCAGATTCCCGGCTGGCAGGTCAACGACGCGGCGACCACGATTTACCGACGCTTCGAGTTCAAGGGCTTCTACAAGACCATGGCCTTCATCAACGCCATGGCCTGGATTGCCAACCAGGAAAACCACCATCCCGATTTCGAGGCCGGCTACAACTACTGCCTGATCAATTTCACCACCCACGCCATCGACGGCTTGAGCGAAAACGATTTCATCTGCGCCGCCAAACTGAACGCCCTGCTGGATGACTAGCCTACCCGAGCCGGCCGGCCGGGCACGGCCGCTGCCGCTGGACCTGGAACGCGCGATCAAGGCGGTCAACCAGGTCATCGTCGGCAAGAGCGAAGTGATCGAACTGGCCTTCTCCGCGCTTTTGGCCGGCGGCCATCTGCTGATCGAGGACCTGCCCGGCGTCGGCAAGACCACCCTGGCCCAGGCCATGTCGCTGGTGCTCGGCGGCACATGGCAGCGCGTGCAGTTCACCAACGACATGCTGCCCGCCGACATCCTGGGCGTGTCGGTGTTCCGGCGCGAGGATGAGCGCTTCGAATTTCGGCCCGGGCCGGTGTTTGCCAACGTGATGCTGGCCGACGAGATCAACCGCGCCACGCCGCGGACTCAATCGGCCCTGCTGGAGGCCATGGCCGAGGGCCAGGTGACCGTCGACGGGCAGACTCATGCCCTGCCGCGACCGTTTTTCGTCATTGCCACGCAGAACCCGCTGGACATGGCCGGCACCTATCCGCTGCCCGATTCCCAGCTTGACCGCTTTCTGCTGCGCACCGCCGTCGGTTATCCGTCGGCGGCCGAAGAGCGTCGGCTGCTGGTCGAGCCGGACCGCCGCCAGCTGCTGGGCGATCTCGCCGCCGAACTGGACGCCGAACGCGTGATGGCGCTGGTCGACCAGGCAGCCGCACTGCACGTTGGCGAAGCGGTCCTGGACTACATCCAGGCCCTGGTCAGCGCCAGCCGAACGCATGCGGGGCTGCGCGCCGGCCTGTCCACGCGCGCGGCACTGGCGCTGAGCCGGACCGCCAGGGCGCACGCGCTGGTTCGCGGCCAGGACTTCTGCCTGCCGGAAAACGTCAAGCTGATCTTTCCCGCCCTGGCCACCCACCGCCTGCAGCCCATGCCCGAGAGCGGGCTGGACGCAGACCGGATCGTGGAGGAGATCCTGGACACCACGCCGGTGCCCTGACGTGGCAAGCGTCGCCCGCTCCGAAAAGCCCGGCACCACTACCGCAATCATGCGCCGCTGGCTGGACCGCTGGATTGCCCGGCGCGGACCGACGCGGCCGCCGATGACGCTGCGCTACCGGCAGATCTTCATCCTGCCGACGCGCTTCGGCTGGCTGCTGGGGCTGCTGATGTTCGCCATGCTGATGGGCAGCCTGAACTTCAACAACAACCTCGGGCTGCTGACCACCTTCATTGTCGCCGGACTGGCCTCCAACTCCATGCTGCTGGCCTTTCGCAACCTGCAGCAGCTGAAAATCCTGCGAACGGGCGCCGCACCGGTGTTTGCCGGCCAGACCGCGCA
>SKKM01000152.1 GCA_007121485.1 Wenzhouxiangella sp.
CCGACCATGAAGCCGGTGATGTTCTGCAGGAACACCAGCGGGATGTTGCGCTGGTTGCACAGCTGGATGAAGTGCGCGCCCTTGAGCGCCGATTCCGAGAACAGGATGCCGTTGTTGGCGATGATGCCGACGGGAAAGCCGTGGATGGCGGCAAAGCCGCACACCAGGGTGGTGCCGTAGCGCGCCTTGAACTCGGTGAAGTCCGAGCCGTCGACCAGGCGGGCGATGATCTCGCGCACCTCGAAGGGATAGCGGGTGTCGGTCGGCAGAATGCCGTAAAGCTCCTCGGCCGGGTAGAGCGGCTCCTGGATCTCGGAGCGCGTCATGGCGCGCTTCGCAGCCGCGGCCTTCGGCCGGTTCAGATGCGCCACCAGTTCGCGGGCGATGGCCAGCGCGTGGGTATCGTTTTCAGCGAAGTGGTCGGCCACACCGGACAAGCGGGTATGGGTGTCGGCGCCGCCCAGCGTCTCGGCGTCGACCTCCTCGCCGGTGGCGGCCTTGACCAGCGGCGGCCCGCCCAGGAAGATCGTGCCCTGCTCGCGCACGATAATGGCCTCGTCGCACATCGCCGGCACGTAGGCCCCGCCGGCGGTGCAAGAACCCATCACCACCGCGATCTGCGGAATGTTCTTCGCCGACAGCCGGGCCTGGTTGTAAAAGATGCGGCCGAAATGGTCGCGGTCGGGAAAGACCTCGTCCTGCAGCGGCAGGAAGGCGCCTCCCGAGTCGACCAGGTAGATGCACGGCAGGTGATTCTCGAGCGCGATCTCCTGCGCCCGGAGATGCTTCTTGACCGTGATCGGGTAGTAGGTCCCGCCCTTGACCGTGGCGTCGTTGGCCACCACCAGGCATTCGCTGCCCGAAACCCGGCCGATGCCGGCAATCACGCCGGCGCCGGGCGCGGCGTCGCCGTACAGGCCGTTGGCGGCCAGCGGCGAGATTTCCAGGAAGGGGCTGCCCGGGTCGAGCAGCAGTCGGACCCGCTCACGCGGCAGCAGTTTGCCGCGCTCGGCGTGCTTCAGGCGCGCGCGCTCAGGCCCGCCCAGGGCCGATTCGGCCAGCCGCGCGCCGAGTTCGCGGGCCAGGCCGCGATGGTGCGCGCTGCGCTCGATGAAGTCCGCGTCCTTGCGGTTGATATGGCTGTCCAGCCTGGCCATGACGGCTCCAGAGGGTAGAACCGGGCTATTGTAGCCCGAGGCCAGCCGCAGGGCCTTGCCGAGTGTGCCAAGTCTGTTGTCAGTGTCGACACTTCAGGGTTACAATAACGGGCTTGATTGAACTCGGCGACCTTGGCTTTTGCACAAAGCCCGGCTTGACGGTGTACCGGCACGGCTGCCGGTGCAGCGGATCCAAGGGGGTTTTCTGAAAAAGCCCGGTCGCCCACCGACTTTTTGGAGAGTAGAAACAGATGTCTTTGACGGCAGAACAAAAGCAGCAGGTTGTAAAGGACCACCAGTTGTCCGAGGGCGATACCGGATCCCCCGAGGTGCAGGTCGCGTTGTTGACCGCGCGCATCCAGGATCTGCAGAACCACTTTGCAGAGCACAAGAAGGATCACCACTCTCGCCGAGGCCTGCTCAAGCTGGTCAACCAGCGTCGCTCCTTGCTGGACTACGTGAAGAAAAAGGACGTTCAGCGCTACCGCGATCTGATTGAGCGTCTGGGCCTGCGTCGTTAAGACGCTCGAAGCCATTCCGATTGGAACTGAACACCCCGGCGGCCTTCGGCTGATCCGGGGTGTTTTGCATTGCGAAAAGTGGAGATAAGTAAGTGAAAAAGTTTACGAAAACGTTCAAGTTCGGCGAGCATGAGGTGACCCTGGAGACGGGACATGTCGCCCGCCAGGCCGATGGCGCCGTACTGGTGACCATGGCAGACACGGTGGTGCTGGTCACCGCCGTGGCCCGCAAGGAGGTCAAGCCGGGGCAGAATTTCTTTCCGCTGACCTGTAATTACCAGGAAAAATTCTATTCCGCCGGCCGGATCCCGGGCGGATTCTTCAAGCGCGAAGGGCGCCCGACCGAGAAGGAAACCCTGACCTCGCGCCTGATCGACCGTCCGCTGCGCCCGCTGTTCGCCGACGGTTTCATGAACGAAACCCAGGTCATCGCCACGGTGATGTCGTCCAACCCGGAAGTGGATGCCGACATCCCCTCCCTGATCGGCGCATCGGCTGCCGTCACGCTGGCCGGCCTGCCTTTCGACGGCCCGATCGGCGCTGCCCGCGTGGGCTTCATCGACGGCCAGTACGTGCTCAACCCGACCCAGTCGCAGCTGGATGAGTCCCGCCTCGACCTGGTCGTGGCCGGCACCGCCCAGGCCGTGCTGATGGTCGAGTCCGAAGCCGATCTGCTGACCGAAGACGAGATGCTCGGCGCCGTCACCTTCGGCCATGAGCAGATGCAGGTCGCCATCCAGGCCATTCAAGAGCTGGCCGCCGAAGCCGGCAAGCCGAAGTGGGACTGGCAGGCGCCGGCCAAGCCGGAAGGGCTGGCCGCCAAGGTCGCCGAACTGGCCGAAGCCGGGCTGGCCGAAGCCTACGCCATCACCGACAAGATGGCCCGCCGCGAAGCCATCGGCGAGCTGCGCAACAAGGTCTTCGAGACGCTGTGCCCGCCGGGGGCGGAAAACGTGCCCGAGCTGGACGACATCAAGCAGGCGTTCTCCAAGATCGAGAAGACGATGGTGCGCGATCGCATCCTGTCCGGCAACCCGCGTATCGACGGCCGCGATCTGACCACGGTCAGGCCGCTGGACATGCACGTCGGCGTGTTTCCGCGCACGCATGGCTCGGCGCTGTTCACCCGCGGCGAGACCCAGGCCATGGTGGTCACTACACTGGGCACCGGGCGCGATGCGCAGATCATCGACGCCATCGAGGGTGAGTACAAAGACCATTTCATGCTGCATTACAACTTCCCGCCATTCTGCGTCGGCGAGACCAGCCACATGCTGGCGCCCAAGCGCCGCGAGATCGGTCATGGTCGTCTGGCGAAGCGCGCCCTGGTCGCGGTGGTTCCGCCGGCCGAGGAGTTCCCCTACGTCATTCGCGTGGTTTCGGAAATCACCGAGTCCAACGGCTCCAGCTCCATGGCCACGGTCTGCGGCGGCTCGCTGGCGCTGATGGATGCCGGGGTGCCGATCAAGGCGCCGGTGGCCGGGATCGCCATGGGCCTGATCAAGGACGGCGATCGTTTTGCCGTGTTGACCGACATCCTCGGCGACGAAGACCACCTCGGCGACATGGACTTCAAGGTGGCCGGTACCGATGACGGGGTCACGGCGCTGCAGATGGACATCAAGATCGACGGCATCACCAGTGAGATCATGCGCGTGGCCCTGAGCCAGGCGCGCGATGGCCGCATCCACATCCTCAAGCAGATGAACGAGGTGATCGGTACGCACCGCAGCGAGATGAGCCAGTACGCGCCGCGCCTGTTCACCATGAAGGTTCACCCGGACAAGATTCGCGACGTGATCGGCAAGGGCGGTGTGACCATCCGGGCCATTACCGAAGAGACCGGAACGACGATCGACATCGCCGACGACGGCACCGTGACCATCGCCTCGGTCAACCAGGCGGCGGCCGACGAGGCGCGCAAGCGGATCGAGCAGATCACGGCCGATGTTGAAGTCGGCGCGGTCTACGAGGGCACGGTGACCAAGATCATGAACTTCGGCGCCTTCGTCACCATCCTGCCGGGCAAGGACGGGCTGGTGCACATCTCGCAGATCTCGGACAAGCGCGTCGAGAACGTCACCGACGAGCTGGCCGAAGGCGACAAGGTCAAGGTCAAGGTGCTGGAGGTCGACAAGCAGGGTCGCATCCGCTTGAGCATGAAGGCCCTGAACGACGGCAAGAGCGACGACTGAAGGCCCAACCCGGCCTCGGTTTTTGCCGATCCCATCCAACCGCCCGGACCCCGGGCGGTTTTTTTTTGGGCGCTGTGGCACTCTTTAGACTCGGCTCACGCGACCCATGCTTTCCATGCATTTGTTGACTCCTGTCTCTCCCGGCGAACTGCTCGACAAGCTGACCATCCTCGACATCAAGACCGAGCGCATCACCGATGCGGCCAAGCTGGCCAACGTCCGGCGTGAGCGCGAGTTGCTGGAGCAGGTGTGGCAGGAGTCCGGCCTGGAAACCGAGGTTGTGCGCGAGTTGCGGGCGGTCTTGAAGGCCGTCAACGAAAAGCTCTGGGTGATCGAGGACGATATTCGCGACGAGGAGCGTGCCGGCCGTTTCGGCCAGCGTTTCATCGAACTGGCCCGGGCGGTCTATGTCACCAATGACGAGCGCGCCGCGATCAAGAAGGCGATCAACCAGTCCCTGGGTTCGGAAATCGTCGAGGAAAAATCCTACAGCGACTATCGTGGAGCCTGAACCGTCGACTCCGAGTCATCGAGTCCGAGTCATTGGATCGGATTCGGTCGCATTTGCCTCACGCCGTGGCATCAGCGAGTTGCCCTCGGTATACTGGCCGCTGATAGCAGGGGTTTTTCGTCAGGGGACGTCCAATGTTCAGGAAATTCGTTACCGTGCTGCTCGTTGCCGCCGTTGGCAGCACTGCCGCGCAGGCCGAAATCAATGGCGAGGAGGAAGCGCGCGCGTTCAGCCAGTCGCCAACCTTCACCTTTGTCGGTGACCGCTACCGCATCGGTGTGGGTATCGACACCGAGTTCGACGTCATTGGTGAATTTCTCGCCACGCTGCACGAGACGTCCACCTCCGCCTGGCTGGGCGAAGGCTGGATGGGCAAGGACGGTGCCGGCGGCATCAAGCTCAACTATCACTGGTTGGTCCGCGGGCAATCGGAGACCGGCCCGGACGGCCCGGTCTACGTCGACGGCCACATTGCCAAGCTGTTCATCGCCGCCGATCAGAACCAGCATGATGACCGCAAGCTGACCTTCGGCTTGGGCTGGGAACACGAAGATTTCTTCGTCGGCGCTTACGGCATGCGCGCCCTGACCAGCAAGCGCCTGGTCAACCGCGCCGTCGATCTGCAGGACTTCACCGTCACCGGCCAGATCGACGGGCGCGACTTCACCCGGATCGACACCTTGCAGCGGGTCACCGAGCTTTTCGAAAAACCCTACGACTGGGGCCTGGGACTGCGCGCCGGCCAGTATTTCGATAGCCGCCTGCTGCGCCTGCAGGGTGGCATGGACTATGAACGGGGCGACTTCGGCAACGCGCAGTTCACCGCCTCGATGTCGCTCGACCGCTTTTTCGCCAACACGCCGCACGGGATTTCGCTGCGCGGCGGCTGGGCGCACAAGCGCGGCGACCTGGTCGATGAGCGCAACGACTGGCGTGCCTCGCTGGTTTACAGCTACAGCTTCGGCCGCCATTTCCGGCCGCAGCGGGAGTTTCGCGAGCAGGCGGTGGAAGTGATGCCGGAGCCGCGTTTCGAAGAGCGCGTCGTCGCCACCGAGGTCACCCTGTCCGATCGCGCCACCTTCGGTCTCGACCGCGCCGATCTGCGTCCCGAGGCGCAGGCCACCCTGCGGGAAGTCATCGCGGCCATTCGCGAAGGCGGCCTGATCGGCTCCATCCAGGTGGTCGGCCATACCTGCGATCTCGGTCCGGTGGCGCACAACCAGCGATTGAGCGAGCGGCGCGCTCGGTCGGTGGTGGACTTCCTGGTGGCCAACGGCATCGACCAGGATGAAATCGAGTGGGAGGGCCGCGGCCTGCACGATCCGCGGTTCCCCAACGATTCCGAGGAGAATCGCTCCCGCAACCGTCGCGTGGAGATCAGCTTCGAGACGCGTGAGTCCCGCACCGAGCGCATCCAGGTGGGTCCGGAGGGGCCGGTGACCGAAATTCGTACGGTCGAGGTGCCCACCGAGGCGCCGTGGATTCGGCGCGCATTGCGCAATCCGGTTCGACACAAGCGCGAGGTGGATACCTACCGTTTCGAGGAAGTCACCCGCACAGTGACCGAAGGTGAACCCGTGCTGGACAACCAGCCGCCGGTGGCCAACAACAGCCAGTTCACCGTCGAGACCGACTCCAGCAACAATTCGCTTGACGTGCTGGCCAACGACTTCGATCCCGATGGGGATTCGCTGACCATCGTCAGCCTGACCATGCCGACCAACGGCACGGCGGAAATCAGCGGCGACGTGATTCTGTACACCCCGGCTGCCGGGTTCTCCGGCAGCGATGTCTTCAGCTATACGATCGACGACGGTTTTGGTGGTCAGGCGACGGCCAGCGTGACGGTGGAAGTCGTGCGGGCCAATCGCCCGCCGGAGGCCAATGACGTCAATGCCAGTACGCTCCGTACCCAGGCGGTGGAGATCGACGTGCTGGCCAACGACTCCGACCCCGACGGCGACCCCCTGCAGATCGTGTCCTTCAGCCAGCCGGCTGACGGCGTGGTGACGCAGGTCGGCGACGTACTGCGTTACCAGCCGGACCAGCTGTTCTTCGGCCAGGATACGTTTACTTACACCATCAGCGACGGACGCGGCGGCGAAGCGACCGCTACGGTCTTTGTCGATGTGGCCTTCGCCAATCGCGCTCCGGTCGCCAACCCCGACGAGGCCTCGGGCCCTGCCGGGATGCCGATCACCGTGGATGTGCTGGCCAACGACTTCGATCCGGACGGCGACCCGCTGGAAGTGGTCAGCGTTTCGAGAATCACCGCGGCCCCGGCCGATGCGGTGATCAACGCCGATGGCACCATTTCCTTCACCATCAGCGCCACCTGCAGCGGCTTCAACCTGTTCCGCTACACCGTCAGCGATCCCTTCGGCGCGACCGCTGACGCCACCGTGACGGTTCGCAGGGAACTGCCCCCGGGCACCGAAGCCGATCCGGAGTGCATTCTTTAAGAGCCGGCACCGCGCCGGCGGTCCACGAGACCGCCGGCCCGCCGGTTCAGTCGCCGAGTATTCGCCGCACGCGCTCGATGACCTGCTCGGGGGGGATCAGGTCCATCACGCCCGGGTACTCCAGTCGCTGACCCCAGCGCAGCGCTTCCGGCGCCTTGCCGGCAAACTGCCGCGCCGCCTGTTCATAGCAGTCGACGCAGTGCTCGAGACTGCCCAGCGGTCCTGAGCGCCGGGCCCAGGTGGCCGCGTACAGCCCGACCACCGGCGTGCCCATGGCGGCGGCGAAATGGGCCGGGCCGGAATCCGGCGTGATCACGCAAGCGGCCCGCTCCAGCATGGCCACGGCCTGCATCAGCGTGTCCCGCCCGATCAGGTTGATGGCTTCCTGGCGCATGTGCGCCTGTATCTCCTGGCCCAGCGCCTGTTCCAGCCGGCTCGGGCCGCCGATCAGCAGCACCGGCCGGCCGGTCTGGCCGATGATCCAGTCGGCCACCTCGGCGTAGCCCTGCGCATGCCAATTGCGGCCCGCGTGGCTGGAAGCCGGGCTGATCAGGACGGCCCGCCCGGCGACCGGCTGGTGCTCCAGCGCGAAGTCCAGGGCGTCGGCCGGCACGGGCAGGGCGCGGTCGACGTCGCGGCAGTCGGCGCCGAGGTGTTGGGCGAAAGACAGCAGCGCCAGGGCCTGGTGTTGTTGGTGGGCCGCCGGAATCCGCTCGTTGACCACCAGGCCGTGGCCCTCGCGTGAGCGCGCCCGGTCAAAGCCGATGCGGCGGCGTGCCCGGACCGCCAGGGCGAGCAGGTTCGCTCGCGTCGACACCTGGGCATGCAGCAGGACGTCGAAGCGGCGACCGCCGAGCTGGCGGCGCAGCCGGCGCCACCCCGTCCAGCCGCTGCGCTTGTCGAATACAATGAATTCCACGCCGGGCAGTTCGCTGACCAGCCGGTGTTCCGATCGGCCGATGATCCAGCTGATCTCGACCTCGGGCCAGGTGCGCTGGATCGCCCTGACCACGGGCACCGTGTTGCAGACATCACCCAGCGCGGACAGGCGCAGCAGGCAGATTCGACCGGGCTGGTCGGCGGTCATGACGGGGGCAGAGGGATCACGGAAATGAACGCGGGCATGACCGTCAGCCGGAAGGCTCTCATCTTAGCCGACTCCACGCTGGCTGCAGCGCCCGATGCCCGTTGGCTGGTTCCGCAGTGGTGGAAAGGGCAAGGCGCGGTCGAGGCCGAACTGGGCGGCCGGGGAGTCGCCCTGAAGCTGTCGACGCCGGTCGGTCCGGCGGTGCTGCGCCGCTACCACCGCGGCGGCTGGATGGCACCCTTGCTGGGCGACCGCTATCTGCGGCTGGGCGCCGATCGAAGCCGGGGTTTTCGCGAGTTTCGCCTGTTGTTGCGGCTTGTTGAACTGAAGCTGCCCGTCCCCCGGCCGCTGGCGGCCAGCTTCGAGCCGGCCGGCGGGTTTTACCGTGCCGGCTTGCTGACCCGTTTCATCCCGGAAACCCGGGCGCTGGCGGACGTGGCCGATGAGCTCAGCGGCGCGGACTGGCGGCGGCTGGCCGGTGTGCTGCGGCGTTTTTTTCGGGCCGGCCTGGTCCATCCGGACCTGAACGCGCACAACCTGCTGCTCGATGCCTCCGGGCAGTGGCATGTGCTGGATTTCGACCGTGCAAGCTTGAGCGCCGGGCCGGTGTCTGCCGGGCCGATGATTCGTCGCCTGGAGCGCTCGCTGCGCAAGCGTGCCGGCACGGACTGGCAGGCCGGTTTCGAGAGCGAACTGCGCGCACTCGAGTAGGCGCGCCGGCATATGCGCTGTCAGGCGTCCTCAGCGCTGCTCGTGCCGCCCAGATTGTCTTCGCGAGCGATGGATTCGGCGAAGCTCAGCCAGGCTTCCGCGCTGAGCCGCGGCGCCTCCAGCATGGGCAAGTGGCCGACGTTGGGCAGCACCAGGCTGCGCGTTCTCGGCATCAGCTGCTCGACGATGCGAATCCCGGAGACGTGCAGCACCTGGTCCGCCTGGCCCCAGATGATCAGGGCGGGGACGTCGAGGCCGTCGATCAGTTCTTCCAGCGGCCTGGACTCGTAGCGCATGGCGTCGAAGATGCGTTGCGCGCGCACGGCATCGGCGGCCGCCCGCAAGCCCAGGAAGCGCAGCAGGGGGCCCGGAATCCAGGGCGGGCGCACGAAGCAGTAGTCGAGCAGGCGCCGGAAGTCGCGTCGGTGGCGCACGACCAGCGGGTTATGCCGGTCTTCGGCGACTTCCTTCATCACCGGCGACAGCTCGGCCGTGTGCAAGCCCCCGGGGGCCAGCAGCCAGAGACCACGAATCCGTTCCGGCGCCTGTCGCGCCATCGCCGCGGCGAGGTAAGCGCCCATGGAATTGCCGCCCAGGTAGACCTGGTGCACATTGATGGCGTCCAGCCACTCCAGCACCCGAGCGGCCATGTCCTCGATCCGGAAACTGGGGTTTTCAAGCATGCGCGTGGCGCCGAAGCCCGGCAGATCCGGCGCCAGGATGCGGAAGTGCTCGCGCAAATGCACGGCAACCCGGCAGAAGTGGTCGCAGTTGGCATTGAATCCGTGCAGCAGGACCAGCGGCTCGCCGTGGCCGCCTTCCAGGTAATGCCAGTCGATGCCGTCGTGTTCGCTGCGACGGCTGCGCAGACCCCCGCGCCGCCGCTCGATCCACTGGAACAACAGCGCCAGGGGCGTGGGCCACACCCACCACAGCAGGGCCGTGATCAGTGCGGCGATTGCGATCAAAATCCAGAGCGTCATCGACAGCAGCCTGAAGGGTGAGCGGGCATGGCTTGGAACCAGATTTTGAGGATACCTGAACGTTCATGCAGACGGGCGGGCATTTAAACTAGCGCGTCCCAGGCGCCCTTGAGGCCGGAATCCTTTGCCCAGCCGACAGAAAATCGACGCCGCGGTGCCGCGATGCCCACCGTCCTTGCGAAACGGCCGGGCAAAGCGGCACAGGCTTTTGAAAATGCCGCCCAGCGCGCCGGTTCTGCCCGCGGGCTTCTGGATCATCACCGGACGTGGGTGAGTTCTTCTCGGTTGCCTGCGCCGTTTGCTGGGCGCTGGCCGTGGTGATGTTTCGCCGCTCTGGCGAATCCCTGCCCGCCTTCGAGCTGAACCTGTTCAAGAACGTGCTGGCGACGACCCTGATGGTCCCTACCATCCTGCTCTTCCATGGCCCCAGCCTGCCGGGCTACAGCGGGTCGGAGTGGCTGGTCGTCATCGTTTCCGGCGTGATCGGCATCGCCATCGCCGATACCTGGTACCTGCGTGCTCTCAACCTGATGGGAGCCAGCCGCACCGGCGTGGTCGGGATGATGTTCTCGCCATTCGTCATCGTTCTTTCCATGCTGTTTCTGGCTGAGCAACTGCGGCCGATTCAATATGCCGGCTTCCTGTTTGTCCTGGCCGGCGTCCTGCTGGTGACCTGGCGACGCAACCGCCAGGAGGTCAGCGCGCGCGCGCTGCGACAGGGTGCGGCCTTCGGCGTTGGCAGCGTGTTGCTTATGGCCATCGGCATCGTCATGGTCAAGCCCATCCTGGAGACCCACGAATTCCTGTGGACGGTGGGTGTCCGCCTGGCGGCGGGATCCCTGGGCATGCTCTTGTTCGTGAGCCTGGCCCGCGGCTGGTCGCGCATGATGCTGCACTACCGCTCGCCGCAGCCCTGGCCGACCATCGTCAGCGCCAGCCTGCTGGGCAGCTATATTTCCATGATCTTCTGGCTTGCCGGCTACAAGCTGACCCAGGCCTCGATCGCTTCCGTGCTGAACGAGACTGCGGCGGTCTTCATCGTGATCTTCGCCTGGCTCATGCTCGGTGAACCATTGAACAGGCGCAAAGTCTCAGGCGTCGTCCTGGCGTTTTCGGGGGTCAGCCTGATCGTGTTGCTCTAGGTCGGGGCGCTGCCCGGCCGGGAGTTCGAGATCATCGGGCAGGGGTTCGGGGTCGAGGCCGGGCACCGGGTCGTGACCGCCGCGACACAGCGGGTGACAGCGCAGCAGCCTCTTCATGGCCAGCCAGCTGCCCCGGGCGGGGCCATAGGCTTCGATGGCCTGCATGGCATAGACCGAGCAGGTCGGGGTGAAGCGGCAGTGCTGGCCGATCCATGGCGAGAGGATGTACCGATAGGCACGGATCAGGGCGAGCAGGAGGCCTTGCATGGGATTGCCAGAAACTGACGTTTCCAATGTATAATTTAAGGTTTGCAATGACTACAGGCACGAGGCGAACGAGTCGCAATGGCCAATAACAGTGTACAACTCCCCAAAGGGTACAAGCCGTCCGACGACGAGCAGTACATGTGTCCGGAACACCTCGAGTATTTTCGCCAGATGCTGCTCAACTGGCGCAACGAACTGATCGAGGAGTCCCAGGAAACCATCAACAACCTGCGCGGTGAAGTGCGTGACGTGGGTGACGAGGCCGAACGTGCCAGCCGCGAGACCGAGAACAGTCTCGAACTGCGGACGCGCGACCGTTATCGCAAGCTGCTGGGCAAGATCGACCAGGCCCTGGCGCGGGTGGAAGACGGCTCCTACGGCTACTGCGAGGAAACGGGTGAAGAGATCGGCCTGGCCCGGCTGGAAGCGCGCCCGATCGCCACGCTTTGCCTCGATGCCCAGGAGCGCTGGGAACTGAAGCAGAAACAGATGCGCGACAGCCGCTAAAAATCGTCCGTCTGGACTGAACTTGTCCAATGGGCGTATAGTCTTACTGGGCCAATCCATGTTTGGGCCATGAGTGTTGTAGGCGTAGTAGCTTGCAGGCACGCCATGGGGATGTATCACACGTATAGAGGCGAACTAATGATGAAAAAGAAATTACTGGCCGCCGCCCTTGGCGCGGCGGCCATGCTCGCTCAGCCCGCTCTGGCTGAAAACGACTTCGACGATCGCTGGCACGTCGGTGCCGCGGGCGGTTTTGCCCGTGCCGACAGCGCTCGACTGGCCGATGACGACAGCTATCACGGCGGTTTCAATATTGGCCGTTTCCTGACCCCGGCCTGGAGTCTGGACTTCCGCCTGGACCGCTACTCCTTCAAGTTTGAGGACCCAACCCCGGGCGACGGTGAAAAAATCCGCCTGACCTCGCTGGGCGTGCTCGGCCGCTACCACCTGGGTTCGGCCGATGCCCGCACCCGGCCCTACCTGCTCATCGGCACCGGCCTGCAGGAAAACGCCAGCTTTTTCAACAGCGGGCGGGACATCTTTGGCTCGGCCGGTGTCGGCCTGATGCACCGCTTCAATGACCGCATCTTCATGCGGGCTGAACTGGAAGCGCGCTACGACAACGATCGTGACACTTTCGATCGGTCGCGTGGCTTTGTCGACGTGCTGGGCACGGTCGGCCTGAACGTCCGCCTGGGCGATCTGCCGCCGCCTCCGCCGCCGCCGGCCGAACCGCCGCCGCCCCCACCGCCGCCGCCCCCGCCGCCGCCTGAGCCGGAGCCGGAGCCGATGGTCATCTACGAATTCGATGCGGCGGTGTTCTTCGAGTTTGATTCGGCCCGTCTGCGTCCCGCGGCAATCGCCGAGCTCAACGAGGCCGCTGCGGTCCTCAATCTGCATGACGAGTTCCTGCGGATCGAGGTTGCCGGTCACACCTGCGACATCGGCTCGGCCGAGTACAACCAGGGCCTGTCGGAGCGGCGTGCCCGCTCGGTGCGTGACCACCTGGTCAACGAGGGCGGAGTCGATCCGAACCGACTGGTGGTGCGTGGTTACGGCGAAGAACGGCCGAAGGTTCCGAATACCTCGACCGAGAATCGCCAGCAGAACCGCCGCGTGGAACTGGTGGTGCTGGAGCGTCGCCGCAACTAGGACGATCGCCACTGGCGATCAGTGAACGAAAAAGCCGGCCTCTTGGCCGGCTTTTTCGTGGGTGCCGCGGTGGCTGAGCCTGGTCAGCCGCGCTCCGAAAGGGCGACGTTGCGCACCGCCTTGAGCATGGCGTTCAGCCCGTTGGCCCGGGTCGGCGACAGGTGCTCGCTCAAGCCGATGGCGTCGACAAACCGGGGTTCGGTGGCGAGGATTTCCTCCGCGCTCCTGCCCGAGTAGACGCGCAGCAACAGGGCGATCAGTCCGGAGACGATCGCGGCATCGGAGTGTGCGCGGAACTGCAGCCGGGATGCATCGCCCTCGGCAATGAACCAGACGTTGGACTGGCAGCCGCTCAGCAGCCGGTCGTCGGTCATTTCCTCCGGGCTCAGCGGCGGCAATTTCTTGCCCAGGTCGATCAGGTACTGGTAGCGTTCCAGCCAGTCGTCGAAGAAGCTGAACTCGTCGATGATTTGCTGCTGCGCCAGTTCGGCCGTGGCGGTACTCATTTGTTGGCAAGCTCCCAGCTCGTGCCTTGCGGACCATCCTTGAGAACGATACCGCGCCCGGCGAGATCATCGCGTATGCGGTCGGCTTCAGCGAAGTCGCGCCGCTCGCGGGCCGCCTTGCGCGCCTCGATCAGTTTCTCGATCTCGGCATCGGACAAGGCGGTCTCCACTTGTCTCAGGGCGAGCCAGTCGGCCGGCGCCTGCTGTAGCAGGCCCAGCAGTTCGCCGCTGGCGCGCAGGCAGGCCGCCGCCGCAGCACCGTGGTCATCGGCGGTTACGCGGCGGGCGATCTGGTTGAGAGCGGCCAGGGCGGTCGGTGTGTTCAGGTCGTCCTCCAGCGCTTCGGCCACGTCCGGGTCGACCGCTGCCGATTCGCCCCGGTCATGCTCGCGCAGCAGGCCGTAGAGGCGATCGAGCGTGGCCTGGGCCTGCTCCAGCGCCTTGTCCGACCAGTCCAGCGGCTGCCGATAGTGGGCGGACAGCAGGACATAGCGCAGGACTTCGCCCGGCCAGTGCTTGAGCAGTTCATGCACCACAAGGGTGTTGCCCAGTGACTTGGACATCTTGCGCTTCTCGACCGTGACGAAGCCGTTGTGCATCCAGTAGCGGGCAAAGACCTCCCGGCCATGGGCGCACCGGCTCTGCGCGATCTCGTTTTCGTGGTGCGGAAACACCAGGTCCTGGCCGCCGGCGTGAATGTCGATGACTTCCCCGAGATGCGCGGCCGACATCGCCGAGCATTCGATATGCCAACCCGGGCGACCGCGGCCCCAGGGGCTGTCCCAGCCGGGCAGGTCGTCCGATGAGGGTTTCCACAGCACGAAGTCGCCGGGGTTTTTCTTGTACGGGGCGACTTCGACCCGCGCGCCGGCAATCATTTCGCGCCGGTCGCGCCGCGACAACTGGCCGTAGTCAGGAAAGCTGGCCACATCGAACAGCACGTGGCCTTCGGCCTCGTAGGCGCAGCCGCTGTCGATCAGGCGCTCGATCATGGCGATGATCTGCGGGATGTGCTCGGTGGCGCGCGGTTCGATGGTGGGGCGCTGGACGCCCAGCGCCGCCATGTCCTCGTGGTAGGCGTCGGCGTAGCGGCGCGAGATGACCTCGATCGGCACGCCCTCGGCGGCGGCGGCCTGGTTGATCTTGTCGTCGACGTCGGTGATGTTGCGGGCATAGATCACGCGCTCGAAACGGCGGCTCAGCACCCGGTACAAGAGATCGAAGATCACGGCCGGACGGGCGTTGCCGATGTGCGCGTAGTTGTACACCGTCGGTCCGCAGGCATACACCGTCACCTGCCCGGGGTCCAGGGGCCGGAAGACTTCCTTGCGGCGAGTCAGGGTGTTGTAGATTCGGATGCTCATGGGGTCTTTGCCGAGGCGCAGGCTACAATCCTTTCTGGTCGGCGCACGCGCGACGGAGATCGCCGCGCAACACGCAATTTCCCAGTTTAACCAAAATCTCGAGGTGACCCATGCCCACCACAGTTGATCTGCTCTACGGACGTCACATCGAGCATCGCCGCGAAGAGATCGATGCGCTGCTCAATGAACTGGGTTTCGATGCGCTGTTCATCCACTCCGGACGCCCGCGCAACCGCCTGTTCGACGATCAGCATCCGCCGTTCCGGGCCCATGCCCCGTTCGTCGCCCTGGTTCCGCTGCCGTTTGCGATCGACGCCCTGCTCGAGTTCCGGGTCGGGCGCAGGCCGCGCTTGTGGTACTGCCAACCCGAGGATTTCTGGCATCTGCCGCCGGCCGAGCCAGCCGCCTGGTGGGCCGATCACTTCGACATCGAGCGCGTCGATTCGGCCCAGGCCTGGAGCTCCCGTTTCCGCAGTGAAGGCGCACTGGCGGCGATCGGGCAGACGCAAGACCTGGCTGGCCTGGGCGAGCGCGTGGCGCTCAATCCCGAGCGCCTGCTGCATGGCCTGGCCGAAGCGCGTACCTGCAAGACGGCCTGGGAGCGTGAGTGCCTGGCCCGCGCCAACCGCCGGGCAGCGGCCGGCCACATGGCGGCGGCCGACGCGTTCAGAGAGGGCGCCAGCGAACTGCAGATTCAGCTTGCCTACCTGCGTGCCGTGGCCCAGGACCAGGACGAGCAGCCTTACCGCGGCATCGTGGCGCTGAACGAGCACGCGGCGGTACTGCATTACCAGCACCGGGAGGCGTCCCCGCCACCACAGTCGCGCAGCTTTCTGCTCGACGCCGGCGCGGACGAGCACGGTTATGCCAGCGACATCACGCGCACCTGGACCCTGCCGGAATACGCGGAATACGCCGCCCTGGTCAACGAGGTGGATGCCCTGCAGCAGCGCCTGTGCCAGGCTCTGCGCCCGGGCGTGAGCTTTGTCGATCTCCATCGCCAGGCTCATCTCGGCGTGGCCGAGATTCTCCGGCAGTCGGGCCTGGTGAGCATGGAGCCCGCCGAAATGGTGGACAGCGGCGTCAGCGCGTACTTCCTGCCGCATGGGCTGGGTCATTTTCTCGGTGTCCAGGTCCACGACGTCAACGGCCAGGTCGACGCCGACGGCCATGCCCTGCCGCCACCGGAGCGCTACCCGTTCCTGCGCCTGACCCGTGCGCTTGCGCCGGGCAATGTGGTCACCGTCGAGCCGGGTCTGTATTTCATCCCCATGCTCTTGGAGCGGCTGCGTCAGAGCGAGTTCGGCCGCCGCATCGACTGGGCCCGCATCGAGGCCCTGAAGCCTTTCGGCGGCATTCGCATTGAGGACAACGTCCTGGTCAGCGAGGGTGATCCGGTCAACCTCAGCCGCCAGGCCTTTGCCGCGCTGAGCTGAAAGCCGGATCTACTGATTGCGCATGAACCACAGCGCCCTGTCGCCGCTTGAGGATTTGCTGGGCAGCGAGGGCCTGCTGCTGCCCGGGCAGGACCTGTCGCGCTACGAGCGCGAGTGGCGCGGCCGCTATACCTCACGGGCGCTGGCGGTCGCCCGCCCCGTGAGCACCGCGCAGCTGGCTCGCCTGGTCGGGATCTGCGCCGAGCACCGGCTGCCGATGGTTCCCCAGGGCGGCAA
>SKKM01000205.1 GCA_007121485.1 Wenzhouxiangella sp.
AAGACGAGCTGCGGCTGCACCACTTCACCGGCTTGGCCGGCGCCCGCGGCAGTCACGCCAGCGCCCGGGTGACCGCTCCCGGGCGTGTCCTGTTCGAAACCGGGCAGCCGCTGGGGCGCGGCGAGGGTCTGACCATTTCCGTTGGGTTTCCCAAGGGCCTGGTCGAAGAACCCGGCCAGGCCCAGCGTCTGGGCTGGTTCTTCGGCGACAACCGCGGCATGCTGGTGTTGGTGGTCGGCGGCCTGGGCATCCTGGTGTTCTACATCCGGTCCTGGCTGAGCAAGGGCCGCGGTCCGAAACCCGGCATCATCATCGCCCGCTACGAGCCGCCGGAAAGTTATTCGCCGGCCGGACTGCGCTATGTCATGCGCAAGAGCTACGACCAGCGCTGCTTCTCCGCCGATCTGGTCGAGCTGGGCGTGCGCGGCCTGCTGCGCATCGTCCACGACAAGGGCCGCTTCAGCGAGAACTGGAATCTGCAGCGACTGAACGATGCCGGCGGCGCAAACCTGCCGCCCAGCCAGGCCGCCCTGTTGCCCAAGCTGTTCGAAGGCGGCCCGCTGCTGGAGCTGAAATCGTCCAACGCCAGCCGCGTCCAGGGCGCCATGACGGCACAGTCCGAGGCGCTGAAAAAGCGCTACAAGGGCCGCTACATCGAACCCAATACCTCCACGCTGGTGATCGGGTGGCTGTCGTCCATCGCCGTGGGCGGTCTGTCGGTGCTGATTGCCGCCCATATCAGCCTGGCCCTGATCCTGGGCCTGGGCATGCTGGTGGTGATCAACCTGCTTTTCACCGGCCTGATGCCCGCGCCCACCGAGGAAGGCCGCCGCCTGCTCGACCACATCGAGGGACTGAAGAAGTACCTGACCGTGGCGGAAAAACAGGACCTGGCCCGACTGCAGCAACGCGGGGAAGACGAGCCCTCGCTCACCCCGGAGCGCTTCGAGGCCCTGCTGCCCTACGCCATCGCCCTGGACGTCGAAGACGCCTGGACCGGCAAGTTCACCCGGGCCGTCGGCCAGGCCGTGGCCGATCAGACCCGGAACAACATGGGCTGGTATGCCGGCAGCGGGGCCAGGCTGGGCAGCATCGGCGCAGTCAGCCAGTCGCTGGGGCGCGGGCTGTCGTCGACCATTTCTTCCTCGGCCAGCCCGCCAGGTTCCAGTTCGGGCGGGGGTGGATCCTCCGGCGGTGGCGGTGGCGGCGGCGGTGGCGGCGGGCGTTAGCGCCTGACCAATCGACCAGAACCAGCGAGCAAATGGGGGCGCGGCCACGCGCTCACGCTTTTCCGACGCCGCCCTCACTCAAAGCTCATGAAATCTTGATTCGGCGTGGATGCGCGAGGAAAGATCATGGCTTCTCCCAAATCACACCGGAGCAATTGCATGACCAAGTCGTTTGTTTCCCTCGTTGCCGCTGCATCCTTGAGCCTGTCGGCCGGGGCTCTGGCCCACGACCACGGCGAAGACAAGCCCAACATCATCGAAACCGCCGCTGCAGCAGGCGACTTCACCACCTTGCTGACCGCCATTGAAGCGGCCGGCCTGACCGAGACGCTGTCCGGCGAGGGTCCGTTCACGGTATTCGCTCCGACCGATGAAGCCTTTGCCGCGATTCCCGAAGCGGACCTGGCCGCCATCCTCGCTGATAGTGAAACCCTGACCGCTATCCTGACCTACCACGTGGTCAGCGGCACGGTCAGCTCCGAGCAGGTCGTGACGCTGGACAGCGCCACCACCCTGCAGGGATCAGACATCACCATCACCGTCAGCAACGGCGGGGTGCTGGTGGACCAGGCCAACGTCATCACCGTGGACATCGAGGCCAGCAATGGCATCGTCCACGTGATCGACGCGGTGATCACGCCCTGAAGTCGGTTCTCTCCCTGCAATGAAAAAGCCCGCCGGTCTGGCGGGCTTTTTCATTTCTGCTCGCAGCGCATTGCTGCGACGAGCCTTACAAGTCACCGAAGCGATAGATCAGACGCACCCCGGCCACGCGGGGCTCGGGCAGGTAGGCAATGATGGCCCGGCCCGGCGCGAAGCCTTCCGGCCGACCCGGATCGATGTTGCGCTGGGCGCTGCGGATCGTGTCGTCGTCGGTCACGTTGTCGACGAAAGCCATCAGGGTGAAACGCTCGAAATCGATGCCGGCGCGCAGATCGAACATGGTGTAGCTGGGCGTCCAGGACAGGTTGGCATCATCCACGTAGCGCCGCGAGCGGTACATGCCGGTCAATTCCACGAACCACTGGTTGCCGGTCCGGGCCAGCGGGGCCCGGTACAGGGCACCGAAATTGACCGCGTGCTTGGGATTCTTGGCGACCCGATTGCCGGAGAAATCCGCACAGGCATTGCCGGCCTCGGCACGCAGCTGCGGCGAGGACGTCTGACCGTCGCGGACGCCGCAGGCGGCAAAGTCCTCAGGGGCGGCCGCCGGGCTGGGGCCCTGGGCGAAATCCCTGAAGGTTGCGTCGGTGTAGGCGTAGCCCAGGCTCAGGTTGAGGCGGTCGGTCGGGAACCAGTCGGCGGTGACTTCAAAGCCGCGGGTCCGTACCGCACCGGCGTTGACGATGCCCGGTACAGCCACGATGGTGTCTCCGGCCCCGGTCTGGTTGAGCTGGACGCCGATTTGCTGGTCGGTGTAATCGTTGTAGAACACGGCCGAATCGACGATCAGCTGCAGGGCACGCCAGTGGCTCTTGATCCCGAATTCATAGGCGTCGACGAACTCCGGGTCGTAACCCTGGCCCTCGAAATCGATCAGTTCGTTGACGTTGAAGCCGCCGGGCTTGTAGCCACGGGCCGCATTGGCATACAGCATGATGCTGTCGGTCACATCCCAGTCCAGCGTGACACGCGGCGTCCATTCGCGATACGAGAGACTTTCGGACTGCGGGCAGGCCTGGACCGTACCCGGAGGCGGGACATCCGGTCCGGGCACGCCCTGGAAGATCGCTCCCTGCGGAATCCCCGGAATGCAGACCGGTTCCAGCCCGCGCAGCGACACGTCCTGCAGCGCCCATCCGGAGACTTCGAAATCGATCTCTTCGCGGTTGAAGCGCGTTTCCAGGCCCAGGCGCACCGTGTCGCTGATGCGCCAGATCAGGCTGCCGAACAGCGCCGTGTACTCCGTATCGCGGGCAATGCGCACCGGAAACTCGTTGCTGGTTTGCCTGGCGGCGAGGAAAAACGGCGGGCCCGCCAGCGGCGAATCGGGGTTGCGCAACCAGAACTTGGAAGAGTTGATCAGCGTCGACTCTTCTTCCAGGTACTGCGCACCCAGCAGGACGGAGAAGTCACCGAAGGAATGGGTCCAGAACAGGTTGTGATCGAAGCGCTCGTCCGAGTACTGCAATTGCTGGAGCGAAGACAAGGAAAACACGAACCCGGGAGGGCCGTCAAAGCTGGTGAAGTCGCCGTCGGTCTCGATGAAGCTCTGGTTGTCGATCCAGCCAAAGTTGTAGCGCAGCTCGCCGAAACCGGTCTGCCAGCGCGAGTCGATGGTGAAGAGATCCTGGTCCAGGTCCAGTCCGCTCGGCGGCTTGCCGGTCTCTTCATTGAAGCCCATTTGCACATCGCGAATGCTGGCCCGTATGGGCCCTACAACGGTCCCTCGCGTGCAGGCGGTCACCACCGCGGCCGGCAGGCCCGACAGGTCCGGCGGGCAAGGCAATGCCGGCGAGCCGGGCGGACCGGCGGTGAAGGTGCCATCAGGCACCGGCAAACGCTGGTTGGCCGGAATCTGCGCGGTGGCGGAGTCGGAGTTGTCCGTGCTGCTGGTCTGGTAACGCAGGGTAATATCCCAGTTGTCACTGGGCGTGAAGCGGAAGGCTCCGGCCAGCCCGGTGAAACGCTCGGCCCCGAGAGGCCCGCCGTTGACCGGGTTGGTCCAGAATCCGTCGCGCTCGCGATAGGCGACATTGATCCGGTACGACACCAGCCCCTCGACCAGGGGACCGCCCACCATGCCGACCGCTCGCTTGTGGCCGTATTCACCGCCTTCGAGGATCAGCCGGCCTTCGAGCCGGTCACTGGGTCTTCTCGAAACGTAGTTGACCGCGCCGGCGAAGGCGTTGCGACCATACAGCGTGGTCTGGGGCCCCTTGACCACCTCGATCCGCTCGAGGTCGATCAAATCGGGAGCGACACCTGCGCCGCCGCCCGCAATCGCCAGGTTTTCCCCGGACAAGTCCAGACCGTCGAGCATGATGGCCACGCTGGGCCGCCCGCGCTCGGCCTGCATGCCGCGGATGGCCGGGCGGGTGTCGTTCGGAAAACCGCCGATGTCGAAAGTCATGCCCGGTATTCGCCGCGCCACGTTGGGCAGGTCGGTTACGCCGGTGCGCAGGATTTCCTCTTCATCGATCACCCGGATCGACAGGGGCACGGTGGACTCGATTTCCTCGATCCGGCGTGCCGTCACGATGATTCGGTCATCGATGTCGGCAGCATCCACTGCGGCGCTTTCATCCGCGTCCAGCTGTCCACCATCCTGTTCGGCCCAGGCGGGATTCAGGCCGGCAATGCCCATGGCCATCAAGCAGCAGCTTGTATAGATCGCCGCCGCCAATCTGCATTTCTTGATCGTGGGAACTTCTTCTCGTGACTTGCCTGAACTTGCTTTCTTTTTGGATTGCATCTGGTATTCGGCCTTACCCCGTGTGCACGGTAGATTGACGTGAAATCTGCACAAAAGATGTAATATTTTTACATCAATTTGCACGCTCTGGGAAGAGCACCGGCCTCATGGTCACGGAATGCTTGCAATTCATCACCAATCATCGGAATCGGCCGGGTCTGCCCTTGAGCATGGATCATAGGGGCCGGGGGAATTAATGGATTTGATCTTCATCAAACTGATTCTGGTCGTGGCCCTGTTGGTTGG
>SKKM01000092.1 GCA_007121485.1 Wenzhouxiangella sp.
GGTCCAGATCGACGTTGCCGCCGGTAATGATGATTCCGACGCGCTGGTCGGTCACATCCACCGCCCCTTCGAGGATGGCCGCCAGCGGCACCGCGCAGGACGGCTCGATGATGATCTTCATCCGCTCCCAGACCTGGCGCATGGCATCGACGATGCCGGCTTCCGAGACCGTGACCACATCGTCCACGTGCCGCCGGATCACGGCGAAGGTCAACTCGCCCAGCGAGGTGCGCAGGCCATCGGCGATGGTATGGGTGGTCGCGACCGGCTCGATCTTGCCGGAGCGGAAGGACCTGGCGGCATCGTCGGCGTTGGCCGGCTCGGCGGCGATGACACGACAGCCAGGGCGCAGGTGCTTGACCGCGATCGCTGTGCCGCTGATCAGTCCGCCGCCGCCGACCGGGGCAAGCACGATGTCGAGGTCGGGAATCTCCTGCATCAGTTCCAGCGCCGCCGTGCCCTGCCCGGCGATCACGTCCGCGTGATCGTAGGGCGGAATGAACACGCCGCCGCGCTGGTCCAGCAAGCGCTGGACGGCCGCCTCGCGGGCCGGCGTCGTGGGTTCGCAGAACACGATCTCGGCGCCGTACTCGCGCACCGCCTCAATCTTGATGCGGGCGGCGTTTTCGGGCATCACCACGGTGGCCGGGTAGGCATTGAGCCTTGCGGCCAGCGCCACCGCCTGGCCGTGGTTGCCGGAGGAATGGGTGAGGATGCCGCGCCGCCCTTGCTCAGGCTCAAGCGCGCCGATGGCGTTGCAGGCGCCGCGAAACTTGAACGCACCGACCTTCTGGAAATTCTCGCACTTGAAGAACAGTTGTCCCCCGGTCAGGCGGTCGAAATAGCCTGAGGTGAGCACCGGTGTGCGGTGCGCCAGGCCGTCCAGGCGCCGGGCGGCCCGTTCGATGTCGGCAAAGTCCGGAATCCTTGCAGTGGGCTCGCTCATGGTCTCCCGTTGGACGGCGTTATCTTGCTCATTATCCTCTGCGGATGCATCAACCGCGCGCGATTCCTGCCGGCTCCAAGGCCGGGACCGACCGAAACAGGCGACCCTCGTCCCTGGCCTATACTGCCGGCGACCGTCCGCCGAAGGTATTGCCCGTCCATGTCCATCCCCGGATTGCCCTCGCGCTGGATCCTGTCCGCCCTGCTGCTGCTGTGGCTGGTCACGGCCGCCTGGCATGTGTGGAAGCCGCTGCCGGAGGGTCTGGGTTTTGCCGGCCCGGTGCGTGAGCCGGCGGCGGTAGAGTTCCTGGCCGACCTGACCTGGGTCGACGCAGCCGACCAGCGGCAAACCGATCAGCGCATCTTCGATCGCAAGCTGGAACTCATCGCCCAGGCCGAGCGGCTGGTGATGCTCAACATGTTCCTGTTCAACGAGTTCGCCGGCGACCCCGACGGTGAGGATCTGCGACCGCTGTCTTCCGAGCTGACCGAGGCCCTGGTCGAGCGCCGCCGGCAGGTGCCGGGCCTGCGCGTGATCTTCATGACCGATCCCATCAACACCCTCTACGGCGGTGTGGAGTCACCGCACCTGGAGGCCATGCGCGAGGCCGGGATCGAAGTCATCGTCAGCAATCTCGATCCATTGCGCGATTCCAATCCGCTGTGGTCGGCGAGCTGGCGCCTGTGCTGTCGCTGGTTCGGTAATTCCAGCGAGAACGGCTGGCTGCCCAACCCGGTGGGCGGCGACACGGTGGGCGTGCGCACCTGGCTGAAGATCGCCAACTTCAAGGCCAATCACCGCAAGACCCTGGTGGTCGATCAGGGCGAGGACTGGACCGCGCTGGTGACCTCGGCCAACCCGCACGATGCTTCCAGCGCGCACGGCAACACGGCGCTGGTCGTGACCGGCCGGGCCGCCCTGGACGTGCTTGAAAGCGACGGCGCGATCGCGGCGTTTTCCAGACCCGATCTGGACTGGCCGCGGCCGGAGGCGCCGCGCCCTGCCGCAGCGGGCAGCGCGATCACGGCGCAGGTCCTGACCGAGGCGGCCATCCGCGACGCCGCGCTGGCCGCGCTGGACCAGGCCGGTCCGGGCAGCCGCATCGACTTAAGTATGTTCTACCTGTCCCACCGCGACATCATCCGTGCGCTGGCCCGGGCACAGCGCCGCGGCTCGGAAATCCGCGTCCTGCTCGACCCCAACGAGCACGCCTTCGGCCGGCGCAAGAACGGCGTGCCCAATCGATCGGTCGGCGCGGAACTGGTGCGCAACGGCATCCAGGTGCGCTGGTGCCACACCACCGGCGAGCAGTGCCACAGCAAGCAGTTGCTGGTGCGCTACCGCGACGGCTCGGCCCGGTTGATTGCGGGCTCGGCCAACCTTACCCGACGCAACCTGGACAACTTCAATCCGGAAACCTCGCTGGAGCTCAGCGGCAGCGCCAGCCACCCGGTGTTGAGGGAAGCCGCCGACTGGTTCGAAATGCGCTGGACCAACCGCGGCGAGCGCTCCTTCAGCCTACCCTACGAGGCTTACGCCGACGAGCGTCGCTGGCGCTACTGGCAGTATCGATTCATGGAAGCGACCGGATTGTCGACGTTTTAGCCCAATGAGCCATCGTCCAGTCTCACCGCCGCGAATTCTGGAGCGCACGCTGCTACGGCCGATCCCGTTTGTGCTGGGCTGGCGTGCCATGCTGATCATTGGCGGGAGCCTGGGCCTGATGACGGTGGCCATCACGCTGCTGTTCGAGCCCTTTGGCACGGACCAATACGAGCACCCCTATCGAACCCTGATGCTGTCGGGCTATGCGCTGTGCACCATCGTGCCGGTGCTCGTTTTTCACGCCCTGGACCGCTGGGTTTATCGATTTCAGCAGGCGCGCTGGTTTCTCGCCAATGAGTTGGTGTCCCGGCCCCTGATGGTGCTGGCAGCCGTCACCTGCAACTGGTGGTACAGCCATCGGGTGATCAACGACATTGCGCTGAGCCGGCGCGCCTGGTGGTTTTACCTGCTGGAGATTTCGACTCCGTATCTGCTGGTCTTGCTGCCACTTGCGGTGCTGGCGGCCCTGGTCTTGGCATGGCGCTGGCCGGAGCCGCCGCCGGATGCGAAAAAGACCTGGCTGCTTGAGGGCGAAAACCAGGGCGAAATCCTCAGGCTGGTTTTTCAGGACTTTATCTACGCCGAGGCGCAACAGAATTACGTTGCCATACATTTCCTGAAGGACGGCCAAGCCGAGTTGCGTTTGTTCCGCACCACGCTGTCCGAACTGGAGCGTCAGCTGCCGCAGGCGGTCCGCGTTCACCGCTCCTACCTGGTCAACCCGCAACGGATCGAGCAGTTGCAGGGCAATGCGCGCAAACGTCGGCTCAGTCTGAGCGGGGTTGACCACGACATCCCGGTCTCGCCCAGCTTCAAGCCTTGATGGCGACCCTGCAATTTCGGCCCTGCGACGTTCAGCCCCGCCCCTGAACGCTTCAGTCTCATCCCCGGCAGCGGCCTTTTTGTCAATTCGATCAGACAGTTCCAGCCTGTATGGCTAAGCTTTTTGCTCCCACCCACCGCGATTTTTCGCGCACTGGAGAACACCATGCATGACTGCGTCTTTCGAGTAACCGTTGGCCTGCTCCTGGCCTCGGCGTTTGTGTTTTCAGCGCCCGCCGCCGAGCTTGATCATCGTCGGGCCATGATTGGGCAGATCCTGGCCATCAGCGAGCAGGTGGTCCCCAACCCCGCGTGGCTGGAGTCGGAGGAATGGCAGTCCTTCGTCGACGAAATTCAATCGCCGGCAATGCTGGCCAAGGATGAGGTGGAATTTGCCCGCGCTTTCAACCGCGCCGCGGCCGATCTGCCGTTCAGCCATTACCGGCTGCAGCGCCGACCTCGCGCCGACGGTTCAGCAAACCAGGACCACGCGAGCGGGTTGACCCTCACTGAAGCCGCGCACGGCACGGCGATCCTGACCGTCGACCACTTTGCCATGTCAGGCGAGGTCATGGGTGCTATGGTCGATCGTCTCCGCGCCGGTGAGTACCGCAACCTGGTACTGGACTTCCGCGGCCACCCCGGCGGCTCATTTCCCGCCGGCATGGCGCTCGGACGCTTCCTCAGCCGGGACCCCGTCGATACCGGCGTCTACCTGACCCGGCGCTGGTTCCTGGAGCACGGTGACTATCCCACGCTCGAACAGATTGCCGCGATCGAGCCGCTGGCCGAGTTGAACCTGGACGCCTTCGCCCGCGAGCTTGAGCAGCATGGCGTACTTCGCATCGTCGTCCCCGCACACGACGAGGAAGTTTTCGACGGCCGCCTCTTCGTGCTCACCAGCCGTCAGACCGCCAGCGCCGCAGAACCCTTTGTCGACCTGGTCAGCCGCTTCCCCAAACACGTCACGGTCATCGGCGAACCCACGGCCGGATCCATGCTAAGCGGCGAGCGCTTTCCGGTCAGCGAGGACTGGATGCTGTTTGCCCCGGTGGCGGACTTCCTGACCGATCAGGGCCGGCGGCTTGACGGCGTAGGAGTGCAGCCGCATGTAGAGGTCCCTGCGGAACTGGCGCTGGAGACCGCTCTGCGCATGATCGAGGAAGGCGCTTCAATGCCGGAGGATCAGCACAGTTTCTGATCCATCGCTGTCAGGTACTCAACCAGATCATCGGTCGTTGGGGAGGAACGCCGCGTCCAGGAGAACTCATGCTCGGGCTGCAGCGATCGGTCCAGCCAGATGCCGCCATCGGCGGGCGGCTCCGGGCGCTGATCGGCCAGCCACAGCACGGTGTCCGCGCCCTGCTCCGCGTTCCGCAACACCTTCTTCAAGGTGCGCCGAAATCCCGGCAGCGAGGTCTGGACGCCTTCCGTATCGACCCAGCCGGGATGCATGACCTGCGCCACCGGCTGGCCCTGCCACTGCTGATTCCACCAGCGCGTCAGCTCGACC
>SKKM01000012.1 GCA_007121485.1 Wenzhouxiangella sp.
CAGGTAGATCAGGGAAAAGATCACCGTGCCGTAGAACAGCCACAGCCACCAGCGCGGCATGGGATTGTTGAGTTCTTCCAGGTCCTCGTCCCAGACATGCCCGGTGGTTTCCTGGCCTTCGCGGTTGGTGCCGGTCGGCACCTTGGTCTTGCCGGTGGCGATGAACAGCCACACCATGCCGGCGGTGAAGGCCAGCGTGATGATGACCACGAACCAGTGCCAGAACGCACTCATGACGAACCCTCCTTGCGTTGTTCTTGCTTGTCCTTCTCATCCAGCGGCAAATGGGCCTGCTCGTCGAAGTCTTCCTTCCTCTTGATGAAAAAGACCCAGATGGTGATGCCGACGAAGGCCAGCATGGCAAAAGCCGTCCACAGTCCGCTGCTCATCGCTGGTTGGCTCCATTCTGGCCGGTCCACTGCGTGCCCAGGCCCTGCAGGTAGGCGATCAGCGCGTCCATTTCGGTCTTGCCCTGAACGGCGGCCGCGGCGCCTTCGATGTCTTCCTCGCTGTAGGGGTGACCCAGGCGCTTCAGCGCGCGCATGCGTTGTTCCACGCGGTCGCCGTTGACCAGGCGATCGGCCAGCCAGGGATAGGCCGGCATGTTGGATTCCGGGACCACGGCGCGCGGGTCCATCATGTGCAGGTAGTGCCACTCGTCGCTGTAGCGCCCGCCGACCCGGGCCAGGTCGGGACCGGTGCGCTTCGATCCCCACTGGAACGGCCGGTCGTAGACGAATTCGCCGGCCACCGAGTAATGGCCGTAGCGCTCGGTCTCCGAGCGGAACGGGCGGATCTGCTGGCTATGGCAGCCGTAGCAGCCTTCGGAGACGTAGACGTCGTAGCCGGCCAGGCGCAGCGGGCTGTAGGGCTTGACGCCGTCGGCCGGCTGGACGATTGCGCCCTTGAACATCAGCGGCACGATCTCGACCAGTCCGCCGAAGCTGATGGCGATCACGATGAGGATGGCCATCAGGCCGATGTTTTTTTCGATCTTTTCATGCATGGTTACTTGCTCCTCGAATACGCGATCAGGCGTGGGTCGGTTCGGGAACCGGCACTTCCTCGGCCCGCTTCGGCGCCATCTGCCAGGTCTTGTAGACGTTGTAGACCATGAAGAACATGCCCGACAGGAACACGAGGCCGCCGAGCAGGCGCAGGTAGTAGTACGGATAGGTCGCCTGCAGTACTTCGACGAAGGTGTAGGTCAGGGTGCCGTCCTCGTTGAAGGTGCGCCACATCAGGCCCTGCATCACGCCGGCGATCCACATGGCGACGATGTAGAGCACGGTGCCGATGGTCGAGGTCCAGAAGTGCCACTCGATCAGGCGGATCGAGTACATCCTTTCGACCCCGAACAGCCGCGGAAACAGGCTGTACAGCGCGCCGATCGAGATCATCGCAACCCAGCCCAGCGCGCCGGCGTGGACGTGGCCGATGGTCCAGTCGGTGTAGTGCGACAGGGCATTGACGGTCTTGATCGACATCATCGGCCCTTCGAAGGTCGACATGCCGTAGAAGGACAGCGCCACGATCATGAAGCGCAGGATCGGGTCGGTTCTGAGTTTGTGCCAGGCACCCGACAGGGTCATGATGCCGTTGATCATGCCGCCCCAGCTCGGCGCCAGCAGCATGATCGAGAAGATCATCCCCAGGGTCTGCACCCAGTCGGGCAGGGCCGTGTAGTGCAGGTGGTGCGGGCCGGCCCACATATAGATGGCGATCAGCGACCAGAAGTGCACGATGGACAGGCGGTAGGAATAGATCGGGCGCCCGGCCTGCTTGGGCACGAAGTAATACATCATTCCAAGGAAGCCGGCGGTCAGGAAGAAGCCGACCGCGTTATGGCCGTACCACCACTGCACCATGGCATCGACGGTGCCGGAGTAGATCGGGTAGGAGTGGGTCAGCCCGGTCGGCAGCGCCAGGTTGTTGACGATGTGCAGCACGGCCACGGTCAGGATGAAGGCGCCGAAGAACCAGTTGGCCACGTAGATGTGCTTGACCTTGCGCTTGACGATGGTACCGAAGAAAACGATGGCGTAGGACACCCAGACCACCGCGACCAGCACCGCCAGCGGCCAGATCAGCTCGGCGTATTCCTTGCCCATGGTCAGACCCAGGGGCAGGGTGATCGCCGCTCCGACAATGACCGCCTGCCAGCCCCAGAAGGTGAACGAGGCCAGCCCGTCGGAAAACAGCCGCGCATGGCAGGTGCGCTGCACGCAGTAGTAGCTGGTGGCGAACAGTGCGGATCCGCCGAAGGCGAAGATCACCGCGTTGGTGTGCAGCGGCCGCAGCCGGCCGTAGCTCAGCCAGGGAATCTCCCAGCCCAGCCCGGGCCAGATCAATTGCGCTGCGATGAATACGCCGACCAGCATGCCGACGATGCCCCAGACCACGGTCATGACGGCAAATTGCCGGATGACCTTGTCGTTGTAGGTGGTGCCCTGGCTCATGGAATGACCCTCTGTAAAGATGTCCCTGCAATCCCTCAAATATTGCGGAGACTCGCTGGCCGATAATTTGATGAATATCAAATTTGCTTGAATTAGGCCGCTCTGATTGACCGGTCGTCCTCTATCGGGTCGCCCTATAATCGGAGCCTGTCATCCACACGGGGCGCCCCGCAGCGGTGAGCAAGGACCGCATATCCGCCGCTGACTGGCTGCTGGCAGAAACCGTGCGCCTGCACGAGGAGCGCCATGGCCGCAGCAGCGATGACGACACCGCCAATGCGTTGGCGCGCAGCTCGGCGTCCGGCCTGACGGGGCGGCTGGTGCGGCGGGCGGCGGCGCTGCCGGCGTCGGCAGCGGTCCGCCCGGATCTGGCGCGCTTGCGCCGACTCGCCTTCCGGTTGGCCTGGGTGGTGCTGGTTCTGGCCGCCCTGGCCGGCACCCTGGCCGCGTTCGCCAGTACGGCGGAGCGCGGGATCGGTTTCCTGCTCGCCGCGTCCTCCCTGCTGGCACTGCCGACCCTGATGCTCCTGGCCTGGCTGATCCTGATGCTGGCCACCCGGCCGTCGCGGGCATCGGCCAGCCTGAGCGGCGGCCTGCTGGCGCTGGGCATCAGCCGCCTGGGGCCGCGCCTGCTGAGCGGCCCCCTGGCCGCCGAGACCGTTGCCGCCAGCGGCGGCCTCTTGGGCACGGCGACCGGGCGCTGGGCGCTCGGGACCCTGGCGCATCTGTTCTGGGTGGTCTACAGCTTGAGCGCGCTGGTGGTACTGGCGCTGCTGTTCTCCGTGGCCCAGTACGACTTGAGCTGGGGCACGACCCTGCTCAGCGACGAGGCCGTGGTTGGCTTGATCAGCGCGCTGGCCTGGCTGCCCGCGCAACTCGGGCTGATCGAGGCGCCGGAGGCGGGCTGGATCCTGGCCGGCCGCGAAGGACACCAACCCGGCGCGGCGCGCGCCGAGTGGGCCACTTTCCTGCTCGCGCTGGTCCTGGTCTACGGCTTGCTGCCGCGCCTGTTTCTGGTCATGTTCAGCGCGCTGCTGGCGCTGGTCGGGCTGCGCCGGCTCAAGCTGGATACGCGCCAGCCCGGTTACCTGCGCCTGGCCGGCGTGCTGAGCGACGGTGCCGAAACCGATGTGCATGGCGAGGCGCCGGAGGCGGCGGTTGCACGCCAGCGCCGCGCACCGCGCAACGCCGATGGCCCGCCCCTGCTGGTCGGCATGGAACTGGAGAAACCGGACTGGCCGGTCGCCTTGCCGGGACTGTCCTGTCAGGTGCTGGGCCGGGCCGACACCCGCGCCCAGCGCCGCCAGCTGCTGGCGGCGGCGGAAGGCTTCCTGCGTCCGCCGCCGGCGCTGATTGCGCACTGCTCGGCGCTGCGCACGCCCGACGAGGGCGGCGCTCGCTTCCTGACCCGCCTGGCCGACGCGGCCGAGACCCTGCTGGTGATCTGGCTCGACGACACCGGGCGCCTGGCAGCGCGGGACATCGATCCGCGTGAGCGGATTGCCGACTGGCGCCGCCTCGCCGATCAGGCCGGCGCCGCGCTGGTGGTGCTGGACGTCGATCATCCGGACGCCGGCGCCCTGGCCGAACTGCATGCGCTGCTGGAGCAGCGGCAATGAGCCGGGCCGAGCGCAAGCCGCTGCGGCTGGCCGTGGTCGGGCACACCAACACCGGCAAGACCTCGCTGATCCGGACCCTGCTGCACCGGCGCGATTTCGGCGAGATCAACAACCGCGGCGGCACGACGCGGCAGGTCGCCTCGGCCGCGCTTTCGGTGGACAGCGAGACGCTGATCACGCTGTACGATTCGCCCGGGCTGGAAGACGCTCCCGGTCTGATCGAGTGGCTGGAATCCCAGCCCGGTGAGCGCCACGATGGTCCCGGCCGGATTCATCGCCTGCTGACCGACGACCGTGCCCGCGCCCGTTTCGACCACGAGGCGCGCGTGCTCGATCTGATGCTCAACGTTGACGTGGCCCTGTACGTCATCGACGCGCGCGAGCCGGTGCTGGAAAAGTACCAGGACGAGTTGGCCGTGCTCGCCCTGTGCGCGCGCCCGATCCTGGCCGTGCTCAACTTCGTCGTCAGTCCTGACAGCCGCGAAACCGAGTGGCGCGACGCCCTGGCCCGGGTCGGCCTGCACACGGTGCTGGCTTTCGATGCGGTGGTGCGTGATCCGGCCACCGAACGCCGTCTGTTCGAGAAACTGGCCAGCCAGCTGGACGCCCATGCCGAGACGCTCGAGGCCTGGATGAGTCACCGTCGTGACGAGGAAGACGAGCGGCTGGCCGCCGCCGGCCTGACCATCGCCGAGTTGCTGATCGACGTCGCTGCGGCCGAGCGCATGGCCGAGCTGGCTTCGCCGAGCCAGCGCGAGCGTGCCATGGACGATCTGCGCCAGGCGGTGCGGGCGCGCGAGCAGGTCTGCGTGGGCACGCTGCTGGACCTGTACCGTTTTGGTCGCGAGGACTACGCCGACGAGGATCTGCCGCTGACGGACGGGCGCTGGTCGGAGGATCCGTTCGACCCGGACACGCTGCGCTATCACGGCATCCGCACCACGGGCCATGCCGGCATCGGCGCCGGGGCGGGTGCCGTGGTGGATGTTGCCACCGGCGGCCTGACGCTGGGCACGGGCACCCTGGTAGGGGCAGCCCTGGGCACCGGCGTGGGTCTGGCCCGTGGCTTCGGCGTGCGCATCGGCGATCGCCTGCGCGGTCGCGAGCGACTGATGGTCGACGATGCCACACTGCGGCTGCTGGCTTCGCGCCAGCTCAAGCTCCTGGCCGGTCTGCGCCAGCGCGGCCACGCTGCCCGGCTGCCGCTGCCCGCCGCGGCGCGGGAACGCTGGGCGGTGGAGCGCCTGCCGGCCCCCTTGCGCAGCGCCAGGCGACATTCGTCCTGGTCGACGCTCAACCCCGGGTCTATGCCTGACGCGGCGGGAGCCCCCCAGGCGGCGAGTCGCCTGGCCCGTGCGTTGATCGAGGACCTTGAACGGGAGTCTGCCGAGGTGCCAGGCGCCTCCGCGGCGGCCGACGACTGAAAATCAGCGCTGGTAATTCGTTTCCGCGTGAGTTACACTCGGCATGCCTGTAGATTATGGCAGTGAGTGTTCAGGTCGTTATCCCTCCCGGTTTGCCTCCGAAAACCCCCCTCTCATAAGCTGCACGCTTTCTCTTTTTTTGCAATTTCAAGAAGGTAGTAAGAACATGGCAACTGGTTCCGTCAAGTGGTTCAACGAGGCGAAGGGTTTCGGTTTCATCAGTCAGGATGATGGTGGCAAGGACGTATTCGTGCATTTCAGCGCCATCCAGGGCAGCGGCTTCAAGACGCTGGCCGAAGGTCAGAAGGTCTCCTTCGACATTCAGGACGGCCCGAAAGGCCCGCAGGCTGCGAACGTCCAGCCTGCCTGATCGTCCGACCTGGCAACAGGTTTTCACGAAAACCCCGCCTCGTGCGGGGTTTTTTGATCCAGGTCCATTTTCGGCGTCGACGAGACGCCTACACTGCCGGTTGAGAATATGAAAAAAACCGGCGTGACCGCCCATGCATGACTCTTCATCCAGTGAAGCTCCGCTGCCGCTCGATCCGCCACTGAGCGCGGAAGAGGCGCGCGTGCTGGGTTGCCTGATCGAGAAAGAGGCGACCACCCCCGAGGCGTATCCCCTGACGCAGAATGCCTGCGTCACCGCGGCCAACCAGAAGACCAGCCGTCATCCGGTCATGAAGCTCGATCCCGGGCGGGTCGGCCAGGCCTTGCGACAGCTCGAGCAGCGCGGCCTGGTCCGCAGCGAATTCGGCTCCCGCGCCAGCCGCTATGCTCACCTGGTGGACAGCGCGATGTCGCTGACGCCGGCCCAGCGCACCTTGCTGGGCCTGCTTCTGCTGCGCGGCCCGCAGACCCTGGCCGAACTGTTCGCCCGCAGCGAGCGCCTGCATCGTTTCGATGATCTGGACGAGGTGCGGTTTTGCCTGGAGCGTTTGGCCGGGCGCGATGCGCCGCTGGTCGTGCAGGTGCCGCGAGGCCCCGGGCAGCGTGAGGAGCGTTATGCCCAGACCCTGGCCGGGCAGGTCGTCGAGGCCAGTGCGGTCAGTCGCAAGTCGGCAGCCGAGGGCTCCGCCGCAGAGAGGGCCGTGAGCCCGGATTTGGATCAGCGTCTGAGCGCCCTGGAAAGTCGGGTCGCGGCGCTGGAGGCGGGCATGAAGATGCTCCTGCCCGGCGGGCCCCATTCGCCGTCCCAGTAGGTTTTTCAGCCGGCGCCGGCCAGCAGGGCCGACGGCGCTTCCCCTTCACAGCTCAGGCGCCGAAAGTCATCGCGCAGCGAGGTCAGTCGAGCCACCATCCGGTTGATGTGCCGGGAGTCGGAGAGTTGAATCACGTCTTCCAGTGCCGCCAGGGTCAATGCCCGGTTGGATTCCATGGCGGCCTGGTATTCCGCTGACCAGGCCGATTCCGGCCGCATCAGCGCGGCGATTTCTTCAGCCAGGAAATCCGGGTCGTCGCGACGTTCCAGGGCCGCTGCCAGTCGTCCCTGCCAATAGCGGCGCTGGGCCAGGTGATAGGGTTCGGTCGCCGTGACGGATTCGGCCCAGAGGCTCAGACGCTCTGTTTGCGCAGCGTTGGTCCGACCCATCAGGCGGCGCAGCGAGCGCTCCATCGAGGCCAGCCGGTCCTCGGCCAGATCCTCGCTTGTTTTTTCCTCGACCCGGACACGCACCTCCTCCGTGCGTTCATCGAAGGCCGCCAGCACCTGCTGCACCTGGCCGTCGTCCAGCGAGGCGGCCAGTTCGGTCAGCATGGCCAGGCTGCGTTCGGTCAGGGTGCGTCCGAACACCGCGATGGCCGCGCCGTATTCGGCCAGGCGTTCGGCATCGAGGCGGCCCGCGAGCAGATCCACGCGCATTTGCTCGAGCAGGCCGTGGTAGCTGGCCAGCTGGGTGGCGCAGTGCCAGCTCAGCTCCTCGTCCAGCCACGCGCGCAGCATGGCTTCCTGCTCGCGGTCCAGGCTGACCTGCTGGTTGACCCAGCGCACGGTCAGCCAATCCAGGTTGTTGTAGGCCGTGCGCACGCCGCAGCCGCTCAGGCTGATCCCGAGCAGCAACAGCAGGAAAGAGCGGGCGACGATTCGCATGGACACAGACTGCGCCCGGCCCAGTCAAGAAGGTGTCATCGGCCGACTAGCGGGTTTCCTCCCGACGGGCTTCCAGCGGTGGCTGGCGTCGATCTTCAGGGCATAGAAACGGGCGACCGTGGCTGCCGCCGTGGTAGTGATACTCGGCATCGCCGACCGCCAGCACCACGCGGTAGCCCGGCACCAGGGCCTGGGTGTAGGCGAACCCGGGCTGCGGACAGCCGAGCGCACCGTCCGACCAGGTCACGGGCTCGACCGCGCGGACCTCGATGTCGGCAGCCAGCACCCGCAGGCGCCGGCTCAGATCGCGCCGGGCGTCGTCGCGCATGGCCTCGGCCGAATCGATTTCCGCGTTTTCCGGGCCCAGGTCGGCGTCCTGGCTTGCCGGCGTTTCCGGGGCCTTCGGGCTGTGGCTGCAGGCCGCCAGCAGCAGGCTGAGCAGTGCCGAAAGGATCAGCCCGTGCCAGGTGCATGGATAGGGTCTCTGCATCTTGGAGTCTCGCTCCCGTCGCTTGATCGGCTAGTCTGAACGATTATGACAGTCCGTGCGCGTGGAGCAGCCTTGAGCAAGTCGATCCCGACCGCTTCTACCAACGAGATGGCCCGCTGTGGCTGGTGCGGCAGCGACCCGATCTACATCGCCTATGCCTTCATGCAGGCGGTCGGCGTGGTCAACGACCACCTGGTCTCGTGCCCGCGTCACGCCGCCTGTGCGAGCATGAGGCCCGATTTGAATCGACCAATTTGAATTGACCAATCAGAACGGACCGGCCTGAGTTGCCGGCAAGGAGAGCTAGAAGCCATGGTCGTAGTGCATCACCTGGAAGACTCGCGCTCGCAGCGCATTCTCTGGCTGCTGGAAGAGCTGGGCGTGGACTACCGCATCAAGCGCTACGAGCGCGACGAGAAGACCTCGCTGGCGCCCGAGGCGCTGCGCAAGGTCCACCCGCTGGGCAAATCGCCGGTCATCACCGACCAGGGCGAAACCTACGCCGAGTCCGGCGTGATCGTGGAATACCTGGCCCGCAGCTACGGTGATGCGCAGTGGGCGCCGCCGCTCGATGACGACCGTTACTGGCAGTTTGCCTACTGGATGCACTATGCGGAAGGCTCGCTGATGCCGCCGCTGCTGCTCAGGCTGGTCTTCGACCGCCTGCGCAAGGGGCCGGCGCCCTTTTTCATTCGCCCGATCCTGCGCAAGATCGCCGACGAGGTCGACAACCGCTTCATCAACGCGCAGATCGCGACCCACTTCGGCTACGTCGACCGCCACCTGGCCGAGCACGAGTGGTTTGCCGGCGACGACATCTCGGCTGCCGACATCCAGATGAGCTTCCCGCTGGAGGCCGCGCTGTCCCAGGGGATCATCAGCGAAGCCTACCCGGCAGTGATCGCCTACGTGGAGCGTTGCCAGGCGCGTGATGCCTACCGCGAGGCCCTGCGTCGCGGCGGCGACTACGCCTACGGGCCGAAAGCCTGATCCACTCGCTCAGCGGTCGACGGCAAAGCTCAGGTCAACACCGGTATCGCGCTCGCCCGAGACCACGCGCACGCCCCAGCGCTGGGACAGCTCGAAGCGACCCGAAAGCACGTTGCCGGCCTCGAACAGACCGATGCCGTAGCTGACGAACAGGCGCGGCAGCAGGTAAAAGCCGACATTGATCGCCGCCTGGCCATCGGCATGGTCGAAGTTGGCGCCGGTGACCACGTAGGCCAGCGCCTTTTCCTCGCTGGTCGGCGGCTCGGTGAACAGGGTGATGCGCGGGTCGCGGGCGTTGCCGCGGATGCGCACGCCGGCGGCTTCGACCTGCGGGTCGCCGAAAATCTCGCGCACGGCGTCGATGTTCAGGCTGGGGTTGTCGATGGCGTGACCGGTGAACACCACCTCGCCGTCCTGGATCTGCAGGTTCTGGCCGTAGGCGCGGTAGGAGCCTTCGGGAATCCGGATCACGCCGCGCGCTCGCGGTTCGATGCTCTCGCGATCCCACAGCATTTCCAGCCCGCCGGCCAGCCGCGCCTGCATGCCGAGCGCGCTGGTGCGGGCATCGTCGCCCAGGTGCACGGCCAGGCGCCCCTGCAGCTGCCCGGCCAGCTCGGACGCGGCGTCTTCCGGTTCGACTTCGCCACGTACCCGCACGTCGGGCGAGGGGGTGACCCGCTGCTCCGTGCCGGGCGGCAGGCCCGCGCGCAGCTGGTCGATGTGGATGTCGCCGTCCAGGGTGATCAGGCCGTCGCCCGAGCGCAGGAGATGGACCTGCGGGCTGGCGCTGATGCGCAGCCAGCTGACGTCGCTGAAGAGGAACTCCTCGCCGTTGACCCGCGTTTCCAGCTGCCACTGGTTGTCGACCAGTTCCATTTCCCCGCTCAGGGACAGCGTGCCGTCGCCGCCGCGCATGCGCCCTTCCAGGCTGGCCCGCTCCTCGGTGCCGTCCAGGGCCAGCTCGATGTCCTCGATGCGCAGGCCGAGCGGGGCATGCACGATCAGGCCGTCGTCAAGACGCAGTTGTCCATTCAGGCTGGGACCCAGCAGGGCGCCGCGCACGTCCATCTCTCCGCTCAGGCGTCCACCCAGCTGGTCGAGTTCGGCGACCAGGCGGTTGAAAACGCCGACATCGGGCAGGTTCAGGCGGGCGCGGGCATCCACCGTGGCCGAAGACAGGTCGTTCAGGTCGACCAGCTGGGCCTGGCCGGTCAGCTGGCTGTCGCCTTCCAGCAGGGCTTCCAGGACCACCCGCAGGTGATCGGTCTCCGGAACCAGATCGATTCGGATCGACTCGATATCGAGCAGGCTGTCTTCCTCGCCCAGCGGTTTCAGTGCCCCGCTGTCCAGGGCCAGGAAACCGGCGATCCGCTGCAGCCCGTCGGCCTGGCTCCAGCTGGCTTCCAGTTCGCCCGACAGCGGCGTGGTCAGGTTGAAGATCGGATCCAGCGGCACCAGCAGCAGGTCCATGGGCACCTGCTCGATCCCGATTTCGGCCCGCCCGGTCTCGGCCACCTCGAGCTGGCGCAGGCACAGGCGGCCAGTACGCTCCGAGGCCTCGACCAGGCAGCCACGGCTGGCCGTGATCCGCTCGGCCGACAGTTCCAGTTCCAGCGGCTGGTTCAGTTCCCAATCCCCTGCCGGAGTGTTGCCGATGAACAGGTGATCGATGGCCCCGGCCCAGGCCGATACGCCGGCCAGCACGCACTGGTCGAGCGCGCCGCCGGCCTTCAGGTCCACGGTGCCGCGCTGTCCGTTGATGTTCAGTTGGGCGGTGTGAGCCAGGCAGTCGCCGTCTATTGTCAGTTCCAGCTCATCGACCCGCTCCCAGGGGTTGAGATCGAGGTCCTGCAGGTTGAGCCGCAACAGGCCGCCGAACTGTTCGTCCTGCCAGTCCAGTTCGGCCCGGAGCGTGCCCTGCTCGAGACTGATCTCGGCCCAGCCGGCCGTGTCGAGGTCGGCGTCGAGGTGCAGCCGGCGCTGGGCCAGGTCGACCTGGCCGGTGGCGTCCAGGCGACCGCCCGAACGCGGCTCGATCTGGTTCAGGGCGTCAGCCTCGATGTGCAAGTCCCAGACGTTGCCGTCGGCGCTGCTGAGCCGTACCCGGTTGTCGCCGAAAGCGAGGTTGAGCTCGCCGCCACGGCTGGCCTCGGTGCTCGCCTCCAGGCGGCCCTGGCCGCTGACCGCCTGATCCCGCAGGCGGCCGTCGAGCTGGCGCAGGTCGATGATGATGTCATCGAGCGAGCGTGCCGCCACGCCCAGATCCACATCCAGCCGCCCCGGCAGGGCGTCGACGAATTGACCGGTATCGAAGCCGACGAGCCTCAGTTCCAGATCGCCGGAGGGCTCCGGCGCCCAGGCGACCGCGCCGCTGGCGCTCAGGGTTCCGGCGGTGCCGGCGTCGACGTGGACGCGGCGGACATCGGCAGCCGACTCGCTGCCGCTGGCGGCGGCCTCCACCCGCGCTTCCGGCTGGCCCATCAGGCGCAGGACGGCGTCCAGCTCGGCCTGCCAGTCGCTCAGCTGTCCGCTCAGGTTGAGCGAGCCGGACGCGCTGTACAGTAGCGGTTCGCTGTCGTCCAGGATCGGCGGCCAGTTCAGCTCGACCCAATTCAGCGCCAGTTCCACCTCGTCGTTTTCGGCCACCCAGCGCCCGTGCCCGCGCAGTTCGAGCGGGGAGGGCGGGGCGGTGACCGAAAGCTGTTCGATGATCACGCGCTCCGGCGTGGCGTCCAGCTCGAAGCGGCCGTCCAGGCGCGCCTGCTCCGGCCAGTCCGGGTAAAGCAGGGTCAGATCCAAAGCGCTCAGCTGGATGCTCGCCTGCGCCGCCAGGCCATCGCTGAGCCCGGCGCGGCCGGTCAGATCGATGCGGCCGTCCAGTGTCTCGACCCGGCCGCTGCGGACTTCGACCGTCTCCAGGTCGCCTCCAAGCTCAAAACGCCAGCGGTTGCTCGGGATGTCCGGCCCGGTCGCCGCGCCCGCCAGGTCGACTTGCCAGGCCTCGAGCCGCCCTTCGCCCCGCATCTCCAGATCCTCGATCGCCAGCTCCAGCCCTGGCCAGTCGCCCAGCCGACCGGACAGGTCAAGCTGGAAGGCCGGGTCGTTCAGCGCCTCGTCGACGCCGACCCGGCCCCTGAGCGCGGCCGGGCCGCGGGTTTCCAGCTCGATCCGCAGCGCGTCCAGATCGCCGCTGACCTGGGCCTCCACGACTTGCGCCAGGTCCGGCTCCAGCTGGTAGCGGGCGGCCAGCTCGACTTCACCGGCAAAGGGAGCGCTCAAGCCCCAGCGCCCGCTCAGGCTCGCCTGTACATCGGGCATCTCGACCTGCAGGCCGGCCAGGTCCAGAACGTCGAAATAGCGGGCCTCCATATGAATGCGGTCAATCCGAATGGGCTCGGATGCGGCATCGGCGGGCTGCAGGGTCAGCGTCTGCACCAGCAGTTCGTGGACGCGAATTTCGACCGGGCTGGCCAGGTCCGGCAGCTCCAGCGGCTCGGGCTCGGGAGGCGCTTCGGCGGCTTCCGGCAGCCCGACGGAGACATCGAACACGCGCAGCCAGTGGACGTCGACTCTCGGCGACGGCGGCAGGTGGATGCGCACCGCCAGCTCGGTCCGCTCGATCGCCACGCTGGTTTCGGCCACCTCCACGTTCAACTGGTGGACGGTGAGACCGCCGCGCAGATTGCCCTCGATGCGTTCCCAGCTCAGCTCGGGCAGGACGCCGGCGGCGCGGTTGAGGGCCCACTCGGCGCCCGAGCGCGTGCCGGTCAGCCACCACCAGCCGGTGGCGAGCAGGCCGATCAGCAGCACCAGCACCAGCGTGACGATGATCAGGAGCTTTTTCACAGCAGTCGGGTTCCGATGGTGAAGTGCAGACGCCACGGCGTGTCGACGTCGTCCAGTGCCTGGGCGATGTCGACCTGGATCGGGCCGATCAGGGTGTACCAGCGAAAGCCCACGCCGACGCCGCGTTTGAGCTTGCGTTCATTCCAGTCGTTGAAGGCGTTGCCGATATCGAAGAAGCCTGCCAGCGACCAGTTCTCGCCCACCCGGTATTCGTATTCGACCGAGGCGGTGAGGATGTGGTTCGCCCCGTTGCGATTGGTGCTCAGAGTCTCGAATCCGTAGCCGCGCACCGTGCGGTCGCCGCCGGTCTTGAAGCGGTAGCGTTCGGGCAGCTCGGTGATCGACAGTTCCAGGAAACGGTCGTCCAGGCTCAGGTCCAGCTTGGCGACGTCGGCTTCCGTGTAGCCGATCTCGCCGCTGATCATGAACTTGTGGCGATTGCCGACGATGCGGTGCATGCGCCCGCGCAGGTAGGCCTGGGCGAAGCTGACGTCCGAGGCCAGCGACTCGTGTGCCGCCAGCAGGCGTGCCTCGACGATGTGGCCCTGGGTGAAAAAGCCGGTGCCTGCGATATTGGGCAAGCGCCATTCGGCGCCCAGGGACACGGTGTTGGTCTCGGTCTGCAGGAACGGTGCGAGTTCCGGGTTGGCGACGAGCAGGGCCTCGTTTTCCTCGCTGAAGCGCGCCTCGCGGAAGGCGTCGAAGGATTCGTTGAGCACCGCGACGAACAGCCGCTCCTCCAGGGACTGGAAACGGTCGCGCCAGAACAGGCGCTCCTCCAGCCGACCGAAGCGCAGCTCGACCTGCTCGCGCCGTCCGCTGTAGGAGTCGAACACCGCTTCGCGCTTGCTTTCGTCGTTGAAACGGAAATTGTCCTGCTGCCGGCGCAGCACGGCGCCGGCGGTCAGGAAATCGCCGGGGTCGCTGCCGCGCGGATGCAGGTACTCGCTGCGCAGCACGTACTCGCTGTCGCTTTGCTGCACGCCGAAGCCGGAATCGAGCCGATTGCCGCGGCTGGACAGATAGTGGCGAATCCAGTTGAGCTGCAGGCGGGCACCGGTGTCGGTGCCGAACCCGACCGTGGCCCGGTAGGAGTTGGGCGGACGCGGATTGAGTCGGTAGTGCAGGTCGACCGTGCCGCTGTCGCGGTCCCGCTCCTCCTCGACGACGATGCGGTCGAACAGACCGGACCGGGCCAGCACCTCGCGCTGTTCGTCGACCCGTTGCAGGTTGTAGGGCTCGCCGGGTTCGATCACGCTGAGCCGGCGCAGCAGGCTGTCGCTGAAAGGCAGGGGCTCGCTGCTAAAGTCGCCGAAGCGATAGCGCTGTCCGGTATCGAAGTGCAAGACGATATCGGCTTCGTTGCGATCGGGGTCGATGATCACGCGGCGCTGGCGAAATCTGTGCTCGAAGTAGCCGCGCGTGTTGGCCAGGTCCACCAGCCCGCGCCACGCGGCCTCCCAGGTCGCGTGGTTCAGCACGCTGCCGACCGGCAGCGGCCAGTCGGCTTTCCATTCGTGCAGGTCGCGGTCGTCCGCGCCGTCCCCGAGCAGCTGCAGATCCAGTTCGGCCACGGTCACCGGCGTTCCCGGCTCGATCCGGATCACCGCGCGCCAGGGCTGGCCGTCACCCTCCGGCTCGATCAGTCGAACGTCGATCCGCGGCCGATAGTGACCGAACGGCCGCAGCGCGTCGCGTGTTTCCTCCCGGGCATCATTGGCCATCTGGCGCAGGCGCCAGGTGGACACCGTCTCCAGGGTTTCGGCCCGGACCAGCGACAGGTGGGCGCGCACGTTGGCCAGCTTGGCGCCGTCGACGCCGGAGATCTCGGTCACGACCGGCGCTGCCAGGCTCGCTTGCGCAAGCAGCGTCAACAGCAGCGCGAGGACGCCGTTGCGCAGGGATGTGCCGTGCCAACCGTTCATGGGCTCCATCCTACCGTCACCGGCGTCTGCAGTCTGCATCGATTCTCGTCTTGGCGCGCTCCTGGCCCGTTTGGCCGGTCAGACAGCACGACGAACGAGCGCCGTCGGCGCGAATCCGGCTACCTCTGCCGTCTGCGAGCGCCAGTGCCCGGGAAGTAACTCAGGCCGTTCCGCGATCGAGTTGACGATAGCCGATGGCTTCGCTCAGATGCTTCAGGTCGATCTGGTCCTGGGCATCGAGGTCGGCAACGGTCCGGGCCACGCGCAGGATGCGGTGATGCGCGCGCGCGGACAACTGCAGGCGCTCGCAGGCCTGTTCGAGGAAACGCGCGGCTTTCGGGGGAAGGCTGCAGTAGGTGCGGAGGCCGGCCACGTCCAGGCGCGCGTTGACCGCGCCGCGTGCGGCCTGGCGTTCACGGGCCGCCATCACGCGGGCCCGGACCGCCAAGGACGGTTCGCCCGGCTCGTGGCCGTTGAGCGACTGGCGCGGGACTTCCACGTGCAGGTCGATGCGATCGAGCAATGGCCCGGAAATGCGATCGCGGTAGCGCCGCACCTGGTCCGGCGTGCAGGTGCAGCGCCCGGACGGATCGCCGGCGTAGCCGCAGGGACAGGGATTCATGGCGGCGACCAGCTGGAATCGGGCCGGAAATTCCGCCTGCAGCGCGGCGCGCGAGATCAGGATGCGGCCCGACTCCAGCGGCTCGCGCAGCACCTCCAGCACGTGGCGGCTGAACTCGGGCAGCTCGTCGAGAAACAGCACGCCGCCGTGGGCCAGCGAGATCTCGCCCGGCCGCGGTTTCGAGCCGCCGCCGACCAGCGCGATGCCCGAAGCCGTGTGGTGCGGGCTGCGGAAGCGCCGGGTGCGCCAGCGCGCCGGCTCCAGCCCCAGGCCCGCAACCGAGGCCACGGCCGCTGCCTCCAGCGCCTCGTCTTCGCTCATCGGCGGCAGGATGCCGGGCAGGCGCGAGGCCAGCAGGGTCTTGCCGGTTCCTGGCGGCCCCATGAACAACAGGTTGTGTCCCCCGGCAGCGCAGATCTCCAGGGCGCGGCGCGCGCGGTGCTGACCGACCACGTCATACAGGTCCAGCACCGTTTCCTCGGCCTCGCCGCTCAGCGGCTCCGGCCGGGACAGTTCGCCGGCGCCGTTCAGCGCCGCGACCACCTCGGTCAAATGCTCGGCCAGCAAAACATCCGCGTCGCTGACCAGGCTCGCTTCCTCGGTGTTGGCGGCCGGCAGCACCAGGCGGCGCCCGGCCGCGCGCGCTTTCAGGATCGCCGGCAAACAACCCTTGACCGGGCGCAGGCTGCCGTCCAGGGC
>SKKM01000269.1 GCA_007121485.1 Wenzhouxiangella sp.
ATCGTTGCGGTGGCGCTCAGCACCTTGGTGACCTGAAGGTCCTTTGCCTCGTCGTGGTCATGCGCCAGGGCGCCGACGCATACCATCAGTAGCGTGACTACCGCAATCAGTCGCTTCATGATCGGTTCCTATCAGTGAATTGGAAGCCGAAGTGTACGTGATCAATCCCTGCCTGGGTAGACGCGGTTCGATCTTGAGCTTGCTTCGAACAGCGGGGATGCGAACCGGTCGCAGGACCAAGGAAGCCCTGATTTCGGAATCTCCCGAATTCTGATCATGCCGTCGCCGGCCTGAACGCTCGGGAAAATGGGTTTTGACCGGTTTCTCAAAAGGCCGAGCTGGAGCCTCCCGCAAGTGCTCATTTCGTCCATGCATAATTAGTCCGACGCGCCCCGGGTCACAATTTATGAACGGACATTTCCTCGACGCGGTTTTTTCGGCCCAGAACATTGCCGTGATCGGCGCCAGCGAACGTCCAGGTTCGCTGGGTGCCACGGTGTTTGCCAATCTGCGCGTGAGCGGTTTTTCCGGCGGCCTGTTCGCGGTCAATCCGCGCCATGAGCAGGTCCAGGGCCGCACGAGCTGGCCGGACATCGCAGCCGTGGAAGCGGCCATCGATCTGGCCGTCATCGCCACGCCGGCGGCCGTCGTGCCGGAGGTCCTGAGCGAGTGCGGCCAAAAAGGGGTGAAATGCGCGGTGGTGCTGTCGGCGGGCTTCGGCGAGCTGGGCGATGCCGGGAAAAGGGCGGAATCGCGCCTGGTCGAGATCGCGCGGGAGCACGAATTGCGCCTGATCGGCCCGAACTGCCTCGGCATCATGCGCCCCTCGCGCGGCATCAACGCCACTTTCAGCCGCAGCAACGCCAAGCCTGGCAATCTGGCCCTGGTCTCACAATCCGGGGCGATCTGCACCGCCATCCTGGACTGGGCGGAAGCGCAGGGCATCGGTTTTTCGGCGGTGGCCTCGACCGGCAACGCGGTCGATGTGGATTTCGGCGATCTGCTCGACTACCTGGCCCTGGATCCTGAAACCCGCAGCATCCTCATGTATGTGGAAGGCGTGCACAATGCGCGTCGGTTCATGAGCGGCTTGCGTTCGGCTGCGCGCATGAAGCCGGTCATCGTGATCAAGTCCGGCCGCCACGCCGAGGGCTCGCGGGCGGCGATGTCGCACACCGGCGCCCTGGTCGGCGCCGATGACGTGTTCGACGCGGCGCTCGAACGTGCCGGCGTGGTGCGGGCCAACTCCATCTTCGGGCTGTTCTCCGCCGCGCGCATCCTGTCCAGCGGCTACCGGGCCGACGGCAACCGGCTGGCCATCATCACCAACGCCGGCGGCCCGGCCGTCATGGCGACCGACTGTGCGGTCGATCTGGGGCTTGCCGTTGCCGAGCTGGGGGCGGACACCATTGCGCAGCTGGACGGGTTTCTGCCGTCGCACTGGTCCCGGGCCAATCCCGTCGACCTGATCGGCGACGCCGGACCCGAGCGCTACGCCCAGGCCCTCTCGGCCTGCCTGGAAGATCGCTCCGTCGATGCGGCGCTGGTGATGCTCACGCCCCAGGCCATGACCGACGCCGAGGGCAGCGCCCGTGCGGTCACCGAGCAGGCGGAGAAGACGCGCAAGCCCCTGATCGCCTGCTGGATGGGCGACCGCCAGGTGCGCGCCGCCCGCGAGCATTTCACCGAGCACCAGCTGCCGCACTTCACCACGCCGGAATCAGCCGTCGAGGCGTTCGCCTACCTGGCCGCCTATGCGCGCAACCAGCGCTTGCTGGTGCAGGTTCCGGGTCCGCTGACCGACCGCAGCCCGCCGGACGTCCGGAGCGCCCGTCTCATCGTGCAGGGCGCGCTGGCCGAGGGGCGTCGCAGCCTGGGCACGCTCGAAGCCAAGGCCATCCTGTCGGCATTTCGCATCCCGGTGACCAACAGCGTGCGCGCCGAAACTCCCGGCGAGGCGCTGGAGGCCGCCGGCACGGTCGGTTATCCGGTCGCGATGAAAATCGATTCGCCGGACATCACGCACAAGTCCGACGTGCACGGCGTGCGCCTGAACATCAGCAGCCCGGAGCATGTGCGCAACGCCTTCCTGCACATGGTCGAAGAGGCCGGGCGCCGACGGCCGGAGGCGCGGATCAAGGGGGTGACGGTCGAGCGCATGCACGACAGCCCCTACGGCCGCGAACTGATGGTCGGGGTGATTCGCGATCCGGTATTCGGGCCGGTCATCAGCTTCGGTTCGGGCGGAACGCGGGTGGAAATCCTGCGTGATCGCTCGGTGGCCTTGCCGCCGCTCAATCGCGTCATCATCCAGAGCATGATCGCCCGGACCCGGGTGGCGGCGCTGCTCGGCGAGTTCCGCAACATGCCGGCGGTCGACCTGAAGGCGCTGGAGCGCGTGCTGCTGCGCGTTTCCGAGATGGTCTGCGAACTGCCGGAAATCGTCGAAATGGACATCAACCCGCTGATCGTCGATGAACGCGGGCTGGTCGCCGTGGACGCGCGCTTCGCCGTCGATTACCCCGAGTCGGAGGCAATGCGTTACGGGCACATGGCCATCCACCCGTATCCCGCCGACCTGGTCAAGCAGGTGCAGTTGCCGGACGGCGTCAACCTGACCATCCGGCCGATCCGGCCCGAGGACGCGGAGATCGAGCGCGAGTTCGTGCGACGCCTGTCGCCGCAGTCCCGCTACTTCCGCTTCATGCAGGCGGTCAGCGAGCTGAGCCAGAGCATGCTGGTCCGCTTCACCCAGATCGACTACGACCGCGAGATGGCGCTGATCGCCGTGGTCGAATCCGAGGTCGACGGCGAAGGCGAACTGCAGGTCGGCGTTGCCCGCTACACGGTCAATCCCGACCAGGCTTCATGCGAGTTCGCCCTGACCGTGGCCGACGAGTGGCAGGGTCGGGGCATCGGCTGGCAGTTGATGCACGAGCTGATGGAAGTCGCCCGCCTGCGCGGGATCCGGCGCATCCAGGGCGAGGTCTTGGCCGAGAACAGCACCATGCTGTCCTTGATGGAGCGCCTGGATTTCAGCATCCGCGTCCACCCCGAAGATTCGGGCCTGCGGCGAGTGGCCCGTCGTTTGCACTAGGGGTCCTCGCGCCTAGCCGCGACGGCGCTCCTCGGCCGGGAGGGCCCGGCTCAAGCGAGCCCGGCTGGCCTTGTGCTCGTACATGCGCTGGTCGGCAATATCGAGCAGCGTATCGACATCCGTCCCGTCGACCGGATACACGGCAGCGCCCATGCTCACGCCGACATCCAGCAACCAGTCGCCGATCCGGATTTCCTGCTCCAGCGCGCCGTGCAGGCGCTGGCAGGCTTCCTCCATCTGCTCCGGGCCGGCGATGTCGTTCAGGACCACGACGAACTCATCACCGCCGTAGCGCACGGCCAGGTCCTCGGGGCGCAACTGGGCGGCGAGCTGCCTGGCGAAGTGTTGCAGCACCTGGTCGCCGAATGTGTGGCCATGCTTGTCATTCAGCGGCTTGAAGCCGTTGATGTCCATCATCACGACGCCCAGCGAGCCGGATGCCGCGCCGAGCTGCTTCAGGCGCCGCGTCAGGTGCATGCGCAGGTGCCTGCGGTTGGGCAGTACGGTCAGATCGTCCCGGCTGGCCAGGATGCTCAGCCTTTGCCGGGCGCGCAGGTTGGCCGACAGCGTCAGTCCGAAGGCCCAGCCCAGGGCCCAGAGCATGGCGGCCAGAAAGAGGATGCCGGTGATCGGGTTGTCGTGCTGGCCCGGCTCGAACATGCCGCGCAGGGCGGCCTGCCAGCGATAGCCCAGGGCGGCGGCAAAGATCACGAAGAAGGCCGCCGTCAGCATATGCAGGTTGCGCTCCGTGCCCGTGGTTCCCCTGACCAGGAACCAGGCCGACAGCAGCAGGATGCCGATCATGATCGGGTCATGCAGGGCGAAGCGGGCCGGGGCGTTTTCGATATTGACGGTCGCCGATACGGCAACCAGGATCAACACGCCGACTTGCAACGGGAGCCGTTTCGAAAAACCGCCGATCCTGCGATAGCGCAGGATGCCTTCCAGCACCAGCAGCGGGCCGAGTACGGAGCTCAGGTTGTTGAGGATGATGATGTTCTGGCCCAACAGGGGCTGCACATAGATCGTGCCGAACACGATCACCCCGGTCAGGGCGGCGGCGGCCCAGAAGACCGGCCCGGGCTCGACCCGGTTGATGCGCCAGACGATCACCATGAACAAGGTCATGAGCCCGGAATACAGGACCATGAAGAGGCCGAGTTCACGCAGGGTGACCGTCATGAGCGAGAGATGGGCAAGTGGCGGCTAGTCCTGTTGAAACACCCCTGGAGGGTCTCGGTGCCGGCTCCCGTATTTCGGCGGGCTCTTGATCATCACAGCTCGGCCTGGCGGGCCCGGTAGCGCTCGTACAGCCTCAGGCTCCGGTCGCGCATCAGGTCGTATTCGACGCCGTCGATCCACACCCGCCGGATCTGCGTCATCGGTTCCAGCGGATCGCCGCTGGCCGCGAACAGGCTGGCCCGCTTGCCCGGCTCGATCGAACCCAGCTGGTCGGCCACGCCGAGGATTTCGGCCGGGCGCAGCGTGACCGTCTTCAGTGCGATCTCGGGCGGCAACCCGTGGGCGATCGAGGTCCCGGCCTGGAAGGGCAGGTTACGCGCATTGGCCACGTTCATGCCGCTGCCGCCGTCGCCGATGGCGAAGCGCACGCCGGCTTCGTGCAGCACGGTTGCCGAGCGGAAGGACTGGTCATACGGCTCCCAGCGCCGCACCGGCATGCCGTAGGGGTTTTGCAGGATGACGGGAATATCGGACGCGGCCAGGCGCTCGGCCAGGAACTGCACGTCCGAGTTG
>SKKM01000065.1 GCA_007121485.1 Wenzhouxiangella sp.
GAACGGCCGGCCGACGAAATCGTGCTGATCAACCTGTCCGGTCGCGGCGACAAGGACATCAACACCGTGGCTGAAATCGAAGGAATCGAGTTTTGAATCGCATCGATCAGAAATTCCGCGCGCTGGCCGAGCGCGGTCGCAAGGCATTGGTGCCGTATGTCACGGCCGGCCATCCGCACCCCGATGCCAGCGTCGACATCCTGCACGCCGCCGTCGAGGCCGGCGCCGACCTGCTGGAACTGGGCATGCCGTTTTCGGACGTGATGGCTGACGGTCCGGTAATCCAGAATGCCTGCGCCAAGGCCTTGCACCACGGCACCGACCTGGACTCCGTGCTCGACATGGTCAGGCAATTCCGGTCCCGCGATGCCGACACGCCGGTCATCCTGATGGGCTACACCAACCCGATCGAGCGCCGGGGCGCCGGGCGCTTCGCCGCCGAGGCAGCCGCCGCTGGCGTGGACGCCCTGCTGGTGGTCGATTGTCCGGCCGACGAGGCCGAGCAACTGAAAACCGAGTTGGCCCGCCACGGCCTGCACCAGATCTTCCTGGTTGCACCGACGACCACCGAGCAGCGGCTGCAGCGCATGGCCAGGCTGGCCGGCGGTTTTGTCTATTACGTCTCGATCAAGGGCGTGACCGGCGCCTCCAGCCTCGACGTGAGCACGCTGGCCCCGGCGGTCAAGCGGATCCGGGCCGCGGCCGACCTGCCGGTGGCGATCGGATTCGGTATCCGCGAGCCGGACCAGGCCGCCGCGGTGGCCCGGGCGGCGGATGCGGTGGTCATCGGATCGGCCCTGGTCGAGCGGCTTGACCGCTGTTCCAGCGCCGCCGAGGCGGTCGCCGAAACCCGTGCCTACCTGGGCAGCGTGCGGGCCGCCATGGACGCTGTCGGCGCAGACCGCCAGGCCGTTGCCAACGCCTGACATGAGCTGGTTCCAGAAATTGATGCCGGGGCGGATCCGGACCGAGGGCGGCAGCGGCCGCAAGGTTCCGGACGGGCTCTGGACCAAGTGCCCGGCCTGCGACGCCGTGCTGTACCAGCCTGAGCTGGAACGCAACCTGCAGGTCTGCCCGAAGTGCAATTTCCACATGCCGCTGTCGGGCCGGGCGCGCCTGGAGAGCTTTCTGGACGAGGGCTCGACGGAGGAGTTGGGGGCGGATCTGCAGCCGGTGGACGTGCTGAAGTTCCGCGACACCAAGAAATACCGCGACCGCCTGGCGGCAACGCAGAAGGCCACCGGAGAGAAGGACGCGCTGGTGACCCTGCGTGGCCAGTTGCTGGAACTCCCGGTCGTGGCCTGCGCCTTCGATTTTCGCTTCATGGGCGGGTCCATGGGCTCCGTCGTGGGCGAGCGTTTCATGGTCGGCGTGGCCCGGTGCCTGGAGGAAGATCTGCCCCTGGTCTGCTTTTCCGCCTCGGGCGGTGCGCGCATGCAGGAGGGTCTGTTCTCGCTTATGCAGATGGCCAAGACCTCGGCCGGACTGGCCCGAATGGCCGAGCAGCGGCTGCCGTATATTTCCGTGCTCACCCATCCGACCACGGGCGGTGTATCGGCCAGCCTGGGGATGCTCGGCGATGTCAACCTGGCCGAACCGAATGCACTGATCGGCTTTGCCGGGCCGCGCGTGATCGAGCAGACCGTGCGCGAGAAACTGCCGGAGGGGTTCCAGCGCTCCGAGTTCCTGCTGCAGAAGGGCGCTATCGACCAGATTGTCGATCGGCGCGACCTGCGCCAGCGTGTGCATCGCCTGCTGCGCATGCTGCTCAACGGCCGCACCTCGCCGGTGCGCGAGGGCGAGGTGCTGGGCCCGGACGACGAGCCGGAGCCGGCAGCCCCGTCCAAGGAATAAGGCCCGCTTGAGTTCTACGCTGCAGGACTGGCTGCGCCAGCTGGAGCAGCGTACGCCGGAGTCCAGAATCGATCTCGGCCTGGAGCGCGTGCGCGAGGTTCTGTCTCGCCTGTCCGGCGCGCGCCTGGACTGCCCGGTCATCACGGTCGGCGGCACCAACGGCAAGGGTTCGGTGGTGGCCATGGTGGAGTCCATGTGCCGGGCGGCCGGGCTGCGCACGCTGGCCTACACCTCGCCGCATCTGCTGGATTTCTCCGAGCGCATCCGCATCGACGGCGAGCCGGCGGCCGCGGACCGCATCGCCGCCGCCATCGCGCGCGTCGAGCATGCCCGCGGCGACGCTGCCCTGACTTATTTCGAACACGTGACCCTGGCGGCCCTGGCCATGGCCCTGGAAGCGCCGCCCGAGGTGCTGGTGCTGGAGGTCGGCCTGGGCGGCCGGCTGGATGCGGTCAACGTGATCGACGCCGACGTGGCGGTCATCACCTCGATCGGGCTCGATCACACCGAGTGGCTGGGCCCGACCCGCCTGAGCATCGGCCGCGAGAAGGCAGGGATCGCGCGTCCGGAACGGCCGCTGATCGTCGGCGAGCGCCGCCTGCCGGCCGGCCTGGAACCGCTGCTGCGCGCCAGCGGCGCCCGGCTGGCCCTGGCCGGTCGCGACTTTCGCTGGCGACGGGCCGCCGGCGGGAAAGTGCGCATCGAATGGGACAACAGGGTGCTCCAGCTGCCGCGTCCCGCACTGGCCGGTGCCTGGCAGTTGGGCAATGCCGCCTGCGCCGTGACGGCGCTGCTGGCCCTGGAAGATCGCCTGGCGATATCGCCGGCGCAGATGGCCGAGGGATTGCGGCAGGTTCGGTTGCCCGGACGCCTGCAGCGCGTACTGGATCGACCCGCCCTGTGGCTGGACCTCGCCCACAACGGCGCGGGCGCACGGGCGCTCGCGCGAGCCCTGGGGCCCTGTCCGGATTCCGGCGCCAGCACGGCCGTTTTCAGCGCCCTCGCCGACAAGGACGTTGGCGCCATCGGCAGCGCGCTGGATCGCAGTTTCAGCCGCTGGCTGGTCGCCGGCCTGGAGGGGGACCGGGGCCGCGCGGCAGCCGATCTTGCCGCCTGCCTGACCGAGATTCCTGTCGCAGGCGCGGTGGAAACGGTAGAATCGGTGCCGGAAGCCTTGACCCTGGCCCTGCAGGAAAGCGGACCCGACGACCGGATCGTGGTCTTCGGTTCATTCCGCACCGTTGCGGCGGCCGCCACCTTGCTGCGCCAGCGCAGTCCTTAGGCGCGACTGAAGGAGATCATGGACAAAGTCCTCAAACAGCGGTTGGTTGGCGCGGCGATCCTGATCGCGCTGGCCGTCATTTTCGTGCCGATGTTGTTCGACGAGGGTCCGGAGCGCGAGGCCCTGCGCGACACGGCGATCGAGTTGCCGCCGCCGCCGTCCGATCGTCGCGAGGTGCGCCGGCTGCCCCTGGATCCGGAGCGGGCCCGCGAGGTGACGGCGCCGCCGGCCATCGAGCCGGTCGCGCCCGAGCGCGAGGAAAGAGAGATCAGCCTGCTGGAGCCTGATCCACCGGCTGTGGAAGAGCCCATGACGGAGCCTCCTGAAGACGCCGCCCGCGTGGCCGAAGCCGCGCCGGCGCCCGAACCGGAAGTCGATCCGGCCCCGCAACCGGTGCCCGAGGCCGCGCCGGAACCGGAGCCCGCGGCGCCGGCGGTTGCCGCACCCGCCGCGCCCGCCGGCGCCTTCATCGTGCAGGTCGCCAGTTTCAGTTCGGCCGATACCGCCGGACGCATCAACGACCAGCTCGGTCGTTTGGGCCACGCGGCCGCGGTTGACGTGATCGTGCGCGGTGATTCGCGCCTGCATCGCGTCCGCACCGGCCCTTATTCGACCCGCGCCGAGGCTGACCGGGCGAGAACCCAGATCGCGACCACGGTCGCCGGTGTCGAGCCGGTGGTGCTGGCAGCGCCGGCCGGACTGAGCGCCCCGCGCCCGGCTGCCGCCGGTCTGTCGGTCCAGGTCGGTTCGTTCACGGCCAGAGTGAACGCGGATCGCTTGACCGAGCAACTGCTGGCCCAGGGTTTCGAGGCCTTCATCGACCACGATGAGACCGGGCCGCGGGCGATCTGGCGGGTCCGCGTGGGCACTCTGGGCAGTCGCGAAGAAGCAGCACGACTGCAGCGCGAGTTGCAGGATCGCGCCGGCCTCGAGGGTCTGATCGTCAGCCATCCATGACCGGCCGGGAATGAACGGGGCCGATCTCGCCATCCTGGTGATCTGCGGGCTGTCGATGCTGGTCAGCCTGTTCCGCGGCTTCATTCGCGAAGTCTTTTCGCTGCTGGTCTGGATTGCCGCGGTCTACGCCGGGCTGATGGCCGCCAACCCGCTGTCGGAGCGCATGCAGCCATGGATCGAGCTGCCCTCCGTGCGCCTGATCGTCGGCTTTGTGGGCGTCTTCGTGCTGGTGCTGGTCGTCGGCGGCCTGATCAATTTCCTGCTCGGTAAGCTGGTGGCCGGAACCGGTCTGAGCGGCACCGATCGCCTGGTGGGCGCGCTGTTCGGCGCCTTGCGCGGGGTGGCGATCGTGCTGGTCGCCGTGATCATCGCCCGGATGACGCCGTTTCCGGAAGACCCCTGGTGGCAGGAGTCGCGTTTGTTGCCCCAGTTCGAGCGTCTGGCGGTGACGGCCATACAACACTTCCCTGAATCGGTGCGAGAATACGTCCCGCCGGATTCCGGGACCGAGGTGCCATAGACAATGTGCGGAATAGTGGGAATTTACGGCCGGTCGGCCGTCGCGGCCCGGCTCTACGATGCCATGACCATCCTGCAGCATCGGGGCCAGGACGCGGCCGGCATGACCACGCTGGACAACGGCCGCATGCGCTCGGCGCGCGGGATCGGCCTGGTCAGGGACGTCTTCGGCGAGTCCTCGGTTGCGGGACTGACCGGCGATGTCGGGATCGGGCATGTGCGCTACCCGACCGC
>SKKM01000229.1 GCA_007121485.1 Wenzhouxiangella sp.
GAAATCGTTGAGACCGTTCTGGCAGAAGCGCGACGCAATGCTTCACCGGCAACAACCCGACAGGAGGGCATGGAGGCTGCCCTCACCCTGCTGCGCGAACAGCTGGCCGAGGCACGCAAGCGGCTGGCCGAAGTTGAGCTGAGCGAAGAGCAGTTGCGCAGCCTGGCGGCGACGGCGCTGGCTCTGGGCGTGGAAGGAAACCGGGCCGACGTGTTTGCCGCGCGGGCCGCCCGAGCCGCTGCCGCCCTGGCCGGACGGGCGGAGATCGGTCAGCAGGACCTGGAAACCGCGATCAAGCTGGTGCTGATGCCGCGCGCCACCCGTATCCCCGAACGCGAGGAAGCCGAGCCACCGGCAGCGCAGGAGAGTGCCGAGGCGGCTGACGAGCAGGCTTCTGACGAGCCTGCAACGGAAGAGTCCGCGGCAAACCAGGACAATCCGGCCGAACAGGCGCCTGAACCTGATCTGGAGGACGTGCCGGAGGATTTATCTGAAGTCCCGGAGAATCTCGGTCCTCCGGATTTGCTGCAGGACCTTTTGCTGGAAGCCGAAGCTTTCGAGATGCCGGACGGCATACTCTCTGTCTCGCTGGTCCGGCCCGCCCGCAGCCGCGCCGGCAGCCGCGGCGAGGCCCTGAACCACCGCCGCGGCCGCTTCGTTCGCGCCCGGCCCGGGGCGCCGCGCGAGGGTCGCATCGCCCTGATCCCGACCCTGCTGGCCGCCGCACCCTGGCAGGACAGCCGCAGGACCGAAGCCACTGCTCGCGGCCGGTTGCTGCGCGACGGCCTGATGATCCGCAGCGAGGACCTGCGCATCCGTCAGTACCGCGACAAGTCCGGTACCTTGTTCGTGTTCCTGGTCGACGCCTCCGGCTCCATGGCCCTGAACCGCATGCGCCAGGCCAAGGGCGCAGTGGCCAGCCTGCTGCAGAACGCCTACGTCCACCGTGACCAGGTCGCGCTGATCGCGTTCCGCGGCCAGCGTGCGGAGGTGCTGCTGCCGCCCTCGCAAAGCGTGGACCGGGCCAAGCGCGAACTCGACGTGCTGCCCACCGGCGGCGGTACGCCGCTGGCCTCGGCCCTGCATCAAGGGCTGGAAGTGGCGCGCCAGGCGCGCAGTCGCGGTATTTCGCAGGTGACCTTCATCCTGATCACCGACGGTCGCGTCAACGTTGCTTTGGTGCAGTCCCGCGACCCATCGGCGGCACGGCCGGAGAAATCGGTGATGGAAGGCGAGGTGGCAGCACTGGCTGCCGCAACCGCTGCGGCCGGCATCGCTGCTGTTGTGGTCGATACCCAGGCCAAATACCTCGGACGCGGCGAGGCCGAGCGCCTGGCGGCACAGCTGCAGGGACGGTACTTCTATCTGCCGAATGCTCGGGCCGAGCAGATTGTGGAGGCTGCTCTTGCTTGACTGCCTGTGATCATGGCGCAAACTCAGCAAACGGCCTGGGGCGCAAGACCCTCTGACCGATCTCTCCGTCCCCTGAGTTGTTGTTGCCGGACGGAAGATCTGTTTTGATCCATCCTTACTCGTAGCGCCTGCTTGCCCGTCCAGCTGTGGCAAGTTACCCTGCAACAAGCTCAAACAACAGGCGGCTGCGCTGGCCGTCACCCTGGGGAATCAGTACCAAGCATGCCGCAAAACCGCCCGCGCTTCTGCGCCATCGTTGGTCTTGAGCAATACAGTTCCCGGCTCTGGCGCGATGTCTGCGCGACCCTCGCCGATGAAATCGATCTGACCCAGTGGAGCGATGAAGATCTTGCGGGGCAGAACCCGGCCGCTGCCGCTGCCATCCGCGACGCCGACTGCCTTTTCATCAGCCGTATTCAGTTCACCGAGCAGGTCGAGTGGTTGAGCGAGCGGCTCGGGCCTGAAGGTCGCGAGTCCAAGACCATCTTCGTCTACGAGTCCATGCCCGAGGCCACCCAGCTGACGCGGGTGGGGCGCTACGAGGTCAAGGCCGGCGGTGGCGGCGGCATGCCGAACATGGTGAAAAAAGTCGCCAGGCTCCTCGTGCGCGGGCGCGACGAGGATGCCTTGTACGGCTACACCAAGCTGATGCGCATCATGCGCAGCGTGCTGCCGCTGGTGCCGAACCGGGCGCGCGATTTCAAGAACTGGCTGCAGGTCTTTTCCTACTGGTCGCAGCCGACCGAAGAAAACATCTGCAACATGTTCCGCCTGATCCAGCGCGAGTATTTCGGCGGCAGTGCAAAGGTTGCAAAGGTGGTCGATGTTCCGGGCATGGGTCTTTATCACCCGGACGCGCCGGACTACTTCACCAGCCTGAAAAGCTACAAGCGCTGGGACAGGAAGCGCGGGATCGATCTGGACAAGGGGCAGAAAGTCGCGCTGCTGTTTTTCCGCAAGCACCTGCTGCAGGAGCGCGGCTACATCGACGCCACCATCCGCCGGCTGGAGGCGGCCGGCATCGCGCTCTTGCCCGGCTTCGTCATGGGCATCGAGGGCCACGTGATGGTGCGCGACTGGTTCGTGGCTGAAAAGCCCGACCTGCTGATCAACATGATGGGGTTCGGCCTGGTCGGCGGCCCTGCGGCTTCGACCAAGCCGGGCGCGGCCGCCGAAGCGCGCAATGCCATCATGGCCGATCTCGACGCGCCCTACATGGTTGCCCAGCCACTGCTGATCCAGGATTTCGCGGCCTGGGATCAGACCGGCATGTCGCCGGTGCAGGCTTCGTTTACCTATTCGATCCCGGAAATGGATGGGTCCATCGCGCCGGTGACGCTCGGAGCCCTGGACGAAGGCGGAATCCGTACCGTGCCGGACCGGCTCGACCGCCTGGTGGAAGTCGTGCAGTCCCAACTGCGCCTGCGCGCCACGCCAAGGTCGGAGCGCAAGCTGGCCTTCATCGTGTACGACTACCCGCCCGGACTGGGGCGCAAGGCGACCGCCGCGCTGCTGGACGTGCCGGCCAGTTTGCTGGCGATCCTGCAGCGCCTGCAGGCCGAGGGCTATGACACGGGGGATTTGCCGGACAGCGCCGAAGCGCTGTACCGGCAGCTCGACGAGGCCACGGACCCGGCACGCCAGCAGGGACGGCGCGAGGCGCTGGCCCTCAGCCGCGAGCCATTCAAGCTGTTGACCACCGGGGAGGAACGCGAGCGCATCGAGGCGCGCTGGGGCGGCTTCCCGGGCGACATCGCGCCAGTTGGCGGCGAGGCGGTATTTCTCGGCGGCCTGCGCTTCGGCAAGGTCTTCATCGGCGTTCAGCCGCGCATCGGCGTGCAGGGCGACCCGATGCGGCTGATCTTCGACCGCGAGGAGACCCCGCATCATCAGTACCTGGGCTTCTACCGCTGGATCGCGCGCGAGTTTGGCGCCAACGCCATGATCCATGTCGGCATGCATGGTTCGGCGGAGTGGATGCCGGGACTGCAGACGGCGCTCAAGTCCGGCTGCTGGCCCGACCGCATGATTGGCGAGACGCCGCAGTTCTATCTCTACCCCAGCAACAATCCGAGCGAGGCGGCGATCGCGCGACGGCGGGGACTGGCCACCATCGTCTCCCACCTGGTGCCGCCGCTGTCGCGTGCCGGTCTGTACAAGGAGCTGCCGGCGCTGAAGGACTTGTTGGCCGACTGGCGCGAGCGGGGAGCAGGAGATGAGGATGCCGCCGCGGTCGAGGCGGCGGTCATGCAGAAGGCCGAGCTGCTGAATCTCACCGACGACTGCCCGCGCCATGAAGACGAGGCTTTCGCCGCTTATGCCGGGCGTTTGTACGGCTATCTGCAGGAACTGGAAAGCCGCCTGATCTCGAACACGCTGCATGTTTTCGGCAACACCTCACCCGTAGAAGCGCAGCGGGTGACCCTGAACGAGACGCTGAAAAACCGCCAGGTGGGGGATGAGACGCTGGCTACCCTGCTGCTGCGCCTCGGCGGCCAGCTGGCCGATTTCGGCGACTACCAGGGCCTGATGCGGCGCGCCCGCCAGGGCGAGGCTCGCGCACTGGCCGCGCGCGAATGGCTGGAGCCGGCCTGCGAGCAGTTCATCGGTGACTGCGTGCTCGGTCAGACGGCGGCGGACGCCTGTATAGAGTCCCTCACCGGCAGCCCTCCGCCAGCGCAAACCATGGAGGCGCTGGAGGGACTGGTTGCCGAAGGGCGCAGCCTGCTGGCCGCCCTGCGCGACAATACCGGTGAGCTGGACGCGCTGGTTCATGCGCTGGATGGCGGTCACCTGCCGTCCGGGCCCGGCGGCGACCTAGTCCGCGACGGGGCCGCGATCCTGCCTACCGGGCGCAACCTGCATTCGATTGACACCTGGCGGATTCCGTCTGAGCTGGCGTTTCGCCGCGGCGCTGCCATTGCCGATCAGCTCATCGAACGACACCGGGAAGAGCATGCCGGCGCCTGGCCGGAAACCATCGCCCAGGTGCTCTGGGGACTGGACACGATCAAGACCAAGGGCGAGGCCATTGCCGTGATCATCCGCCTGGTCGGCGGCGAGCCCGTTTACGACGGCACCGGCAAGATTTCGCGCTATGCCCTGATCCCTCTGGAAAAGCTGGGCCGCCCGCGCATCGACGTGCTCATCAAGCTGAGCTCGATCTTCCGGGACTCCTTCGGCATCCTGATGGACCAGCTCGACAAGCTGATCCGCGATGCGGCGCTGGCCGACGAGCCGCACGAGATGAACTTCGTCAAGAAGCATGTCGATGCCATGCTGGCCGGGGGCGAGAGCTTCGAAAACGCCACCGCGCGCCAGTTCACCCAGGCGCCTGGCACCTACGGCAACTACGTCGACGACATGGTTTCCGATTCAGCCTGGGAGTCGGAGGACGATCTCGATGCCCTGTTCATTCGCCGCA
>SKKM01000053.1 GCA_007121485.1 Wenzhouxiangella sp.
ATGAACGTGGCCGTGGCCGGGCCATAGGCCGGGCCCGTATCCAGGCTGTAGGGCACCTCGAACTCGACCTTGAACGGGTTGTCGGCCGCGTCCGGGCCGACCAGCGGCTGGCCGCCCGACTGGGTCACGAACGCCGCCGTGCCGGTCCACTCCACATCGATGCGGGTGGCACCGGTGTTGCCCTGATCGAGGCTGAAGTCGAGCCCAATGACGCCGGCTTCGAAGGTCACGCTCAGCGAGTCGCTGCTCCCGTTGATCAGGACCTGGCTCCAGTCCGCATCGAGCGCGGCCGCTGGAACCAGCGTGGGAATGCCGCCGATGCTGACCCGGATTTCGAAGAACTCGTCCAGGAAAGCCTGCTTGTCGGCGTCGGTGACAATTCCGGCGGCAATGGATTCCGGGGTCTGACCGTCATAGGCGCCCCCGGAAGCCACCACATCGGTTGAAAACTCGACGCTCAGGGTATCGCTACCGAAGCCCTCCAGCGACACGGTCGAGACATCGCCGACGATGACCTCGATTTCGGTGCGCGCGACCAACACACCACCTTCGCGGGCCTCGATGGCCAGGGTATAGATTCCGGGCAAGTTCGGATCGAAACCAGCCAAAGGCCCCTGATCCAGGCGCGGGCAATCGTAGTCACAACTGCTTTGCATCACATTGTTGTTGTTACGCAGCTGCACGATCTGCTGAGTGGTGCAACCGGGGCCGGCCGCCACTCCCCCACCCAAGCCGGTGTTGTTGTTGCCGAAAGCAATCAGGCAGCGGATATCGAAGGCCACACCCACGGGCGGCGCTCCCAAGGGATCGAAGCTCAGGAAGTCGGTGCCGGGACCGGGATCGCCGTCGACGAAGATCTCGTAGGTCAGCGCGTTGAGGTTGCGCCCCTGGTCCGAGTCCGGATCGGCGTTGATCGACCAGTCAAACACCCAAGTCGGCACGCGGCCGGTTTCGCCCGGCGCGTTGCCGGCAGGAAAGAAGTAGCGGTTGTCGCCGGCCAGCAGGGCGTCCTGTACGGTCGATGCATCACCGCCGTTGAAGCGCGCACGCAGACCGAGTTCGACGCCGTTGCGGCGATCCACCGTGTAACCGCCATTACCAGCGACATCCCCGTCAATGACCCGCCCTTCGCGCGCCAGCGGCGCGGTTGCGATGACATCCGGCGTGACATTCTGATTGAACAGCAGATCCTGCGCGAAGCCCGGACCCGCAACGCTCAGCATGCAGGCAACGGCCGCTGAGGCGACCGCGAATCTCTTGAGCATGGATTACCCTTCCCTTGTTATTGGACTTTATGCCCCTGGCGGCTACGGCAGCCGCTGGCGCGAAGCGCGCTGTGGCCGAGGCAAGATAATCAAGGCTGGGAATCGAGTCAAGTCACAGGGAGGCAGCCTTTTCGAGAACCTCAACGCAATTGCCGTTGAGTTTGAAGCTCAGCAGTTCATCAGCGCGCGTCCGGCCCTGGTTGACCGCCACGACCGGCAGCCCGGCCCGCGCCGCTTCGCGCACGATCCGATAGCCCGACATCACGACCAGCGAAGAGCCCAGGACCAGCACGGCGTCGCTGCCGGCCAGCGCCGAGCGTACGCGCTGGACGCGGTCGGCCGGAACCGGCTCGCCAAAAAACACCACCTCGGGTTTCAGCGCGCCGCCGCAACGGCCGCAGGCCGGCGGGCGAAAGCCCGGGTATGCGCTGGCGTCCAGTTCGGCGTCGCCATCAGGGTTGTAGCCCAGCACCTCGGGCTGCCAGTCCGGGTTCAGGTCCTCGAGCTGGCGCTGCAGATCATCGCGCCGGATCGCCGTCTTGCAGTCCAGGCAAGCCACCCGGTTCAGGCAACCGTGCAGCTCGACCAGTCGACGCGAGCCGGCGCGTGCATGCAGTCCGTCGACGTTCTGGGTCACCAGCAGCGAGACGCGCCCGGCCCGTTCGAGACTCACCAGCGCCAGATGCCCGGCATTGGGACGGGCTTCCCGCATCACCTGCCAACCGAAGAAGCTGCGCGCCCAGTAGCGACGCCGCATGCGTTCCGAGGCGATGAAATCCTGGTACAGGATCGGGTCACGCCGCAGCCAGCGACCGTCGCCGTCGCGGTAGGCCGGAATGCCGGAACTGGTGCTCAAGCCGGCACCGGTCAGCACCAGCAGCCGGGGATGCGCGTGCAGGAACTCCCGAAGCTCGGCCGGGCCGGCAACCGGCGCCTCGACGCCGGCAACGGCTCTCATCTGCGGAATCCGGATCAGGGGTCGGCTGGCCATGACGCCAGAGTCTAGAGCGCGACGGGTGAGCCCGGGATCACCAAACCGGGCAGCGCAGTCTCACTCCGACTGTCCCAGCCAGCCCCGGCGCCGGAACCAGAACAACAGCCCCACTGCGATCAGCAGCATGAGCGCCAGCACCAGCGGATAACCCCAGGCCCAGGCCAGTTCCGGCATGCGCTCGAAGTTCATCCCGTAGACGCCGGCGACGAACGTGAGCGGGATGAAGATGCTGGCCATGATGGTCAGGGTCTTCATGATCTGATTGGAGCGGTTGGCGCTGATCGAAAGGTGGATCTCGACCAGGCTGGCGGCCAGTTCGCGGGTGGTCTCGATCATGTCCAGCAGTTGCACGGTGCGATCGTAGACATCACGCAGGTAGATCTGGGTCTCGCGTCGAAACAGGGTCTCGTCGCGCAACAGCCGCCCCATCAGATCGCGCTGCCGCCAGAGCAGGCGACCCAGCGTGATCAGCGCGCGGCGCTGGCCGTGGATCTCGATCATCACATCGTGACCGTGACCAACCATGACGCGGTCCTCGATCTCGTCAATCCGCTCCGCCATGGCTTCCACCACCGGGAAGGCCGCATCGACCGCCACGTCCAGCAGGGCCTGGGCCAGGTAGTCCACCGGCTCGGTTCGCAGGCGGCTGGTCGGCCGTTCCAGCCGCTCCATAACCGGCTGAAACAGCGGGCCGGGCCGCTCGCGGAAGCTCAACAGCACCTGGTCGCTCATCACCAGTCCGAGTTGAACGATGTCCGAGGGATGCTCGTCGGTACCCAGCTGCAGGATCTGGGTGATGATCAGGCCGCGCTCGTCAAGGGTCTCGACGGTGGTGCGGCGGTTGACATTGACCAGGTCGGCCAGGGTCATCGGGTGCAGATCGAACAGGCGTGCCAGCTCCTCGAGCCGCGCATCGTCGGCGAAACCGACCACATCCACCCACAGTCGCCCGCCCGAGCGCAGTGCCTGCTGCAGCGCCTGCACATCGGGCTCATCGATGCGCTCCAGGCCCTGGTCATCGATTCGAACCAGGCTGACGGTGGTCGCCGCCGCGTCCGGCGCGATGAACAGCGTGCCCGGACCCGCTCCAGGACGATGGCGCGCGGGATGCTGACGGCCAAGGAGTCGCTGCAAGGGCATGTCGATCACGCCGTGCAGAAAGCGCCGACCCAGCTCACGCCATTGTCGCAGCGGCCCTGATGTGCTCATTCACTGCCCTCGGTCAAGACCTGGTGCAACCACAGCTTGGCCAGTTCCCAGTCGCGCCGGACCGTGCTCAGCGAAACATCCATCAACTCGCCGATTTCGGCAAAGGACAATCCGCCGAAGAAATGGAGTTCGACCACCCGCTCCTGGCGTGGATGGGTCAGGCGCAAGCGCTCCAGAGTTTCATGCAGCGCCAGCAGTTCCGCGGCCGCTTCGGCCGACAGGCCATCGACATCTTCCATGGTCTGGCCTGATTCGACGCTCACCCAGTTGCCGCCGCGTTTCAGTGCCTGTCGACTGCGGGCGGCATCGACCAGGATCTGGCGCATTGCCCGCGCCGCGACGGCAAAGAAATGCTGCTGGTTCTGCCAGTTGCGCTTCGACCCATCGGAAATCTTGATCCAGGCCTCGTTGACCAGCGCCGTCGCGTTGAGCGTGGCATCCTTGCTTGACTGGAATTGCTGAAACCTGGCCAGCTGCCGGAGCTGTTCGTAAACTGCATCAAAGGCCTGCTGCCCGGCTTCGAGGTCTCCGGATTCGGCCTTTTGCAACAGTAGCGTGATGTCCGGACTGGACAAGCGGCAGCCTCCCCAAAACAGCATGATTCCCCGGCAAATCTTACATCAAGGGAATAGGCCCTGATCAGCGGCGGCTTGCGCCCTTGCGCATGCGGCGGCATTCTTGCTCTTTCAGGCATGAAGAACCACGACCGGCTCCGAGCATGACGGACAGCGATGTCAACAGCGTAGCCTCACCGATCGCCCGCCTGGCCCACTGGCGCAGGCTGCGCCGACTCTTGTTGAGCCCCGGGGCGGATCCGGCAGAACTCGAGCGGGCACTGGCCAAGGCTGGGCGCCTGGCCGACGTGCCCGTACTGTGGCTGCTGGGTACGGCACAGTCCGGCAAGACCTCCATCGTGCGCGCTCTGACCGGCAGCAGCCGCGCCGAGATCGGCAATGGTTTTCAGCCCTGCACGCGGACCGCCTCACTCTACGATTTCCCGCCCGAGGCGCCGGTCATACGTTTTCTCGATACCCGCGGACTGGGTGAAGTCGGATACGAGCCCGGCGAGGACCTTGCGGTCTGCGAAGACCGCGCCCATCAGCTGCTGGTCGTGCTCAGGGTCACCGAAACCCGCTCCACGGATGTGCTCGAAGTGGTGCGCAAGATCCGGCGACGCCATCCCGACTGGCCGCTGGTCATCGCGCAAACCTGTCTGCATGATGGCTATCCGGACTCCCGGCAGCACCACGTGCTGCCCTACCCCTTCGAACAATCCGGCTGGGACGACCAGATTCCGGTCGAGCTGGCGCGCCTGATC
>SKKM01000228.1 GCA_007121485.1 Wenzhouxiangella sp.
CGCTCGAGCGCGCCGCCCAGGGCAGGCCGTACTGGCGCGATGTCGGCACGCTGGACGCGCTCTACGAGGCCAACATGGAATTGCTGTCGGACAACCCGCCGCTCGATGTCCACGCCTCGGACTGGCCCATCTTCACCTACCCCGTGCAGGGTCCGCCGGCCAAGTTCACCGACCACGGGCCGCGCGGCGGCTGCACCATTGTCGATTCGATCATCGGCAATGGCTGCATCGTCTCCGACTCCAGCATTATCAGAAGTCTTATCTTCAACGACTGCCGAATTCACAACGACTGCGAGCTGGAAGACGCCCTGATTCACGCCAGCTGCGTAATCGGCGAAGGCTCGCGGCTGAAAAACGTGCTGCTCGACAATGGCTGCATCGTCCCGCCCGGCAGCGTCATCGGCCATGACCATGCCCGAGACGCCGAACGCTTCCACGTGACCGAAAACGGGCTGGTGGTGGTCAACCGCGCAATGCTGGGCCAGGAGCGCCGCTACCAGCCGCCGGATTACTGCCACATTCCGCGCCAGCTGGACTGAGGCCGAGTCATTCCTGGCGATCGGCCAGGTAGCGGTGGATCAGCTCGCTGGCGTCCAGTTCATCCACCGGTGCAACCGAGGCCGACCCCGCGGCCAGCTTGCTTTCGATCAGGTCCAGGTAGGAACGCGCCGTTCGATCCCAGGTGTAGGTACTGAGTACGCGCTCGATGCCGGCCCGGGCCAGGCGCGGCTGCTCGGTCAGTCCCTTGCACAGGGCTCGCGCCATGTCCTCCGGATCTTCCGGATCCATGAGCAGGCCTGCGCCGCCGGCAAAGATTTCGGCCGGGCCGCCGTTGCGCGTGGCCACCACGGCCAGCCCGCAGGCCGCCGCCTCGATCGGCGCCAGACCGAAGGGCTCAAACAGGGACGGCAGGGCGAACACCGAACCGCGACGGGCAAACAGCCGGTAAGCCGCCGCCAGCTCGCGCTGGGAGCGGGCGTTGATGAAGCTGACCCGATCGCGCAGACCGGCCGCGTCTATGCGCTCGAGAATGGGGCCGAGCACGCCCTGCTCGTCGCTCTTGAGTCGGTCCAGCTCGGTCCAGGGGTCATCCACGCCGCGCACGAACAAGGCAAGGCCGGCCGCTTCCTGCAGTGCGGAGCTGCCGATGTAGGCCGAAACCACGCCGCCGACGTTCTTCTTGGCATCCAGGCGGCTGGACACCACCACATGCGGCAGCTCCGGCAGTTGGATAGCGGCCTGCAGCCGTTCCAGCCACTCGCGCGGATCATTTTCGGCATCCTGATTGAATATCTCGGTGTTGATGCCCGGCGGAATCACGCGAAACTTGGCGTCATCGGCCGGATCGACCGCGCCGCGGTACAGCGGATGCGCGTATTGCTCTCGGCGTTCATCTTCGGTCGAGGTCACGATGCAGGCGCTGTGCCGCATGCTCAGGCGCTCGGCGGCGATGCGTTGGGAGAAACGAAAACGCGCGTCGATGTCCTCGAAATTTTTTGCCGACGCGCCCAGCTTGTCGAGCTTCTGCGCGCCCAGGGAATGGCCGGTGAACGTGAAGCCGAGGCCGGTCTGCGCTCTCAGCAGCACACCCAGGTAGCCGCCGTCGGCATAGTGGGTGGTGGCGTAATCCGGCAGTCGGTCACCGTAGAAGTCGACGATGGCCTCGGCGAACTGCGGCAAATGCGGCCACAGCGCTTCCTTGGCCAGGAAGCGCCGACCGCCGCAGTCCAGGCGGACGATGCGCACACTGTCTTCGAGCAGGCCGAAGTCGTCCAGCGCCTGTTCGAAGCCCGGCCAGTCAGGATCGTCGATGCGCCGGGTGATGACGTCGACATCCACCCCCATGCGGCCCAGTGCCAGGGCTACCTCCTTGACATAGACCAGCTGGCCGCCAAAATCCGGATGCTCGGTCAGGTAGGAGTCGTCCCGGTCGAAATTACCCTGCGGATTGAGAAAGGCGACCCTCATGAGGACGAACCCGGGCCGTCCTCGACGGCGTGCAGCAACTCGCGCACCGGCCGCACCAGGCTGACGCTGTAATCGTCGTGGACGAGAATGTCAGCCAGTTCCCGGTGGCCGGAAATGATGCTGTGCTCGATGGCCAGCACCTGGTCGATGAAGGGATCGAGTTCGCTTTCATGGCGCCGGCGCTTCTCGCGGTGGGCGCGGGTGGCGTGGTAGTCGCGGGTGATGAACACGCGCACGTCCACATGTTTGAGCAGCGTCACGTAAGTGCCCTCGGCAATGGCGATCTCGAACGGCTCGAGATCGACCTCCACCTCGTCGATCCGATCTTCCAGGTAGCGCACCAGCGGTTTGGTCAGCCGGGCGCCCGCGCGAAACAGCTGCAGGTGTTCCTCCATCAGGTCGAGCCGCACCTCCCCTGGCCCGACCCAGTCGATACTCGCCCGCCGGGTCCGGTCATTGCTGATCGGTGGGTGGACGAAATAATCGTCCTGCTGCAGGACCAGGCTGGGATGGCCCTCGGCGTCGAACAGCCGTGCCAGGGCCTCGCCGATTTCGGACTTGCCGGCCCCGGACTCACCGGCGACCGTGATGACCATGCGACCGTTCGGCCTGGCCGGCCGCTGCTGGATCAAGGCATGCACCCCGGCCGCCGCGCGTTCGTGATGGGGCTCGACTACAATGCTGTCGCCTCTCACTGATTTCCCTTGCTCATGACCAGGGCCTGATTATACTCAGCGCCTGCCAGGCCTCCCGGACGCGGCCCTTTCTATCGCAAAACCATGGACATACTGAGCAAGCAGGCGTACGAAGACAGCTGGCAGGCGCTGGATCTGTACCTGACCCTGATCGAGGAGCGAGCCGGTCTGCCGGCCGCCCTGCACGCCTTGCATGAGCACCAGGTTCAAAGCGGTTTCATTCGCGATGAACTCAAGGAACTGCGCCGCTTCATCCTGCGGCACCCTGACCGACCGGAGCGCTTTTTCAGCGCCCAGTACAACCCGGCCCGCGCCCACCGCTTCCAGGGCGCCGGACGGTCTCCCAGTGCCGAGCCGGAGCAATCCGTCAACAGCGGCTGCTTCCTGTGCGCCGACAACATCTGGTGGCAGCAGCAAGGCGCGGAAAGCGGCTACCGCCTGCCCGCCCTCAACGGCCGCTACACGGCCTGGATGAATCCCTTCCCGCTGGTTGCCGGGCACACCGTGATCGCCAGCCGCGAGCACCTGCCGCAGCACTGGCAGGCGCCGGGGGCGCTGGGCCTGGCGGCGCTGATCACGGATCTGTTGGACATCTCCGCCCTGCTGCCCGGCTGGCTGAGCTTCTACAACGGCGTCGGGGCAGGGGCTTCGATCCCTCACCATCTGCACCTGCACGCCGTCCCGCGTGCTGACCGGTCTGGCAAGATGCCGTTGGAGATCGCGGCGCAGAACGCCAATGACCGGGCCTGCGACTACCCCCTGAGCTTTGTGCACTGGCACGGAGATGCCGATACGGTCAGACAGCAAGCGCTTGCCTGGACGGATGACTGGCTGGGCGGTCCGGGTGCCGAAGACGATGCCACGGCCAATATCATCGCCAGCCGGACGGGCGCAAGGCTGGATCTCTACTTCGTCCCGCGCCATCAGCGCCGCTCGCGGGCCGAAGGTCTGGCAGGCGTCGTCGGCGGCTATGAAGCGCTGGGTGAAATTGTCTGTTCCAGCGACGAAGATCTGGCAAACCTGGAGTCGGGCCGCGTCGACTATTTCACCATCGAGCGCATGCTGGGCCAGGTGTCCGTGGCGCTTTGACCGCTTGGCTGGAGCCATCCGACAGACACCGGACTGCACGCTTGCCGGGCCGCGCCGCTTGCGGTAGCTTGTCCGGCATGCGCATCCAGGCCATTCCAATGTTGCGTCGGTTTCTGTTCTTTCTGCTCATTCCAGTCGCAACCGCAGCTCAGCCCGCGAGCGCACAGATTCTGCTGGCCGGCGGCCATCTTCCGGTGTGCAGTTCGATGTCGCGCAGCTGCGCACTGACCGCGGCATGGCCAGAGCAGGCACTGGAGTTGCATCTTTATCGCGCCACCAAGGCTCGCATCGAGCGCTGGCAGGCCAGCCTGGGCGAGCACGCAGACAGTCCTGCAGCACGCGAGTGGCGAATCGTTCTGGATCAGCTGGCCTCGGAGCATTCTTCGCCCGTGTCCCGCAGCTGGTTGAGCGACCAGCTCAGCGCTGCCGCGGCAGAGCCTTATGACGGCCTGGACGACCGCGCCAGATGGCAGCTGCTCGATCATTTCCAGGAACCCGTGGGCTCGCGCGGCGAGAAAGTGCGCCTGAAAGACAGCAGCAGCCAGGCCGCGATTGAAATTTTTCAGCGCTTCGTGGCCATGGCCCGCGAGACCAGCGGACGCGAGCGCCCGCGGATCGGCGTTTCCACCGCCTCTTCGCGCGACCCCTACGATGCGCTGGACTTTTACCTCCAGGTCTTCGAGCAAGCCGGCGCCGAGGTGTACTGGCTGCCCCTGGACCGCGCCTTCACCGCGGCCCGAGCGGCTTCACGCTGCGAGGACCTGGCCGAATTCCAGGCCGAGCTGCTGGGCACATGGGACCGGGCCCGCGTTTTTCCGGCCGCCTTCCAGCACCAGCAAGCGCAGTGCGACGATCCCGCCGCCACCATGCGGCTGGCCGAAAACCTGGATGGCTTGTTTCTGAACGGCGGCGATCAGTGGTTGACGCTGCACGCCTTCATCGACGACCAGGGCCGGCCTACACCGGAGTGGCAGCGCATCCTGGCCAGGATCGAGGCGGGCGAAACGGTGCTCGGCGGCACCAG
>SKKM01000143.1 GCA_007121485.1 Wenzhouxiangella sp.
CCGGTGGTGGTTTCCACGCCGGGTGCTTCGCCGTATTCCGGATGGCCGGGTGTCGGTGAGTGCAGCTGCCTGAAGTTCCTCAGATCGTCCAGGCTCACCCCGTAGCCACTCAGGTGCAGCACCGAGTACAGCAGCATCGAGCCGTGGCCGTTGGAGACCACGAAGCGGTCGCGATCCCACCACTGCGGATTGGCCGGGTTGTGCTTGAGGTGGTCGTTGAACAGCACCTCGGCAATGTCGGCCATGCCCATGGGCATGCCCGGATGCCCGGAATTGGCACGCTGGACGGCGTCCATGGACAGGAAACGAATGGCGTTGGCGAGCTGGCGACGGTCGGTCATGACGGGGCTGGTCGGCGGTGTGAGGAAAGCCCGCCATTGTGCCGCCCGGGCGCTCGTGAAGCAAGGCGAGATGGGCTTGCGTCCAGGCTTCGGCCGTCCTGCTCAGACCAGCCCGCGCTCGGCCAGCGAGACGACTTCCGTATCACCGACGATGAAATGATCCAGCAGGCGAATGTCGACCAGTCCCAGCGCATCGCGCAGGCGTCGGGTGATGGCCAGGTCGGCCTGGCTGGGCTCGGCCACGCCGGAGGGGTGGTTGTGGGCGACGATCAGGGCGGCCGCTCTTTTCGCCAGGGCCTTTTCCACCACCACGCGCGGGTGCACGTGGGCGGAGTCGATGGTGCCGGTGAACAGCTCCTCGAAGCTGATCACCCGGTGGCGGGTGTCCAGCATCAGCGCGCAGAACACCTCGTGCGGCCGGTCGCGCAGTGCCGCTCGCAGGTATTCGCGGGTGGCCTGCGGGCTGGTCAGCGGCTGGCCGCGGCTCAAGGATTCTCTCAGATGGCGCCGCGCCAGCTCCATCGCCGCATGCAGTTGCGCGTATTTGGCCGGGCCCAGGCCTGGCAGCTGGCACAGATTCTCGCGCTCGGTATCGAGCAGTCCGCGTAAGCCCCCATGGCGGCTGAGCAGGAGCCGCGCAATGTCCAGCGCGGAACGGCCGCGCGCGCCGGTGCGCAGCAGGATGGCCAGCAGTTCGGCATCGCTCAAGGCTCCCGGTCCGTGTTCCAGCAGGCGTTCGCGGGGGCGTTCCATTTGGGGCCAGTCGGCGATTCGCATACTCGGTCTCCGGCTCGGTCAGACTTCAATCAGGTGTTGCAAGGGAACAGTGTCGCCGGCGCACCGGCCGGGTGCAGCCGGCAGCCTGCTCGTTGCGGTGTAAGAAATTCGCTCGAGAATTCGTCCGGTCCTTGCGGTGCTGAGCGCCAAGGCGAATCCTGCTATTCTCAGCCGGGCCGGCTCCGGTCCCGGAAGAATCGCTCCAACTGAACTGAGTACGGGGAAAAATGAGACAGCTGCAGGTTCGGATTCTCGACGCCCGGCTGGGTTCGACCTGGCCGCTGCCGGCCTATGCCACCAGTGGCTCGGCCGGGATGGATTTGCGCGCTTGTCTTGAGCACGACCTGGTCCTGGCGCCGGGCGAAACCGCCCTGGTGCCGTCCGGCATGGCGATCCACCTGGACGATCCCGGTCTGGCGGCCGTGCTGCTGCCGCGCTCGGGGCTGGGGCACAAGCAGGGGCTGGTCCTGGGCAACCTGGTCGGCCTGATCGACAGCGATTACCAGGGCGAGGTCAAGATTTCCTGCTGGAACCGCGGGCGTGAGCCGATCCGCATCGAGCCGGGCCAGCGCATCGCGCAGCTGGTCGTGGTACCGGTCCTGCAGGTGGCGCTGGAAGTAGTCCCGGCCTTTACCCCCAGCGAACGGGCTGATGGCGGCATCGGCCACAGCGGTGTTGCATGAAGCTGAAGCCATCGATGCAGGGTCGTGCCCCGCTGCTGATCGGCCTGGGCCTTTTGCTCATGATCGCCGCCGGTCTGTTGTTCGCTGCCGGCCTGGTGGCGCGCCAGTCCCTGCAGACCGCCGAACGCAAGGCGTTCGATCACGCCATCGAGTTGGCCGGCCAGCTGGGCGACCTGCAGGACCGCCTGGCCGATGAGCGGGTGGGGCGGGCCGCGCTGGCGGCGCTTCAGGCGGGCCTGGACAGCAGCGATGCGCTGAACAACGCGCTGCGCGCTGCCGGTCTCGAGCAGGTGGTCAGCGCCCAGGTTTTCGATCCCGACCTGGAAACCCTGGCGCTGGACTCGGTCGGCAGTTCCGACTTCGCCATTCTGGACATGCTGCTGGAGGCAAGGCGCACCGGCGAGGCCATGCCCGAGGTCCGCAGCCAGGCCGGCCAAGGCAGCGATCTGGCCCTGGCCAGGCGCCTGGGGGCGGTGGACCAGCCGGCCGAGGGCGTTCTGTTCGTCCGGCTGCCGATCGAGGCGTTGATCGGCCGGGTGGACTGGGCGACCGAACTGGATTTCATCGCCCTGAGCCAGGGACTGGGCGAGCGTCGCAGCGTGTTCTGGTCGCGCGGCAGCCAACCGGAGCGGACGCCCGCCCGCACACCCGTGCCGGGAACCCGATTCTGGCTGGACTGGCAGCGGTCGACGCGGCTGCCGCTGGTCGGCCTGCGCGAGGCCAGCATCATCGCCATGGCGGGCCTGATCGTGCTGCTGTTCGGTTTCAAGGCGCCGGTTGCGCGTCGCCGTCCGCAGGCCGTGACGGACGAGCCGCTTCAGCAACTGGATCCCGGCGCAAGTCCCGCACCGGGCGCTCGGCCGGAAAAGACTGCGACCGCGTCTTTGGCGGCGACCGACGTGGACACCGCGGCAGAGACTCGGCAGGCCAGGGCCGACGAATATCTTGCGGTCGATTTGCCGGCCTCGAGCGACGATCCCGTTCCCATGGCCCGCTCCAGCGAGATCGAGGCCGAGCCCACTCCTTCGCTCAGTCTCCTGCTCGATTCTGCAACGCTGGAAGCAACGGGGCAGCCCGATAGAGAAGTTGAGACTCCCGCGTCCGACGCCCCGCCCGCACTGGATGTGGACAAGCTCCCGGAGACCGCGAACGCGCCTGAGCCCGCGGCGGGGACGCCGGAGCGAGCCGAGCCGGAACTCCAGGCAGCGGCTGAGACGCCGGAGCCGGCCGAGCCGGAAACCCTGGCAGCGGCTGATGCGCCCGAGCAGCGCGCCGCCGCACCCAGCCCGGTGGATCCCGCGCTGTTCACCGACGCCGGCATTCTCGGCCGCTTCGCCGCCGGCCTGGACGGATCCGACGCGACCCTGATCGGCCGGGCCATCGCCGGCGCCGCCCGGGAACGCGGCGTGACCCGGATCGCCGTGGCCCGCGACGGGCGCCTGCACGGGCCGGCGCTGCTGGCCGCAGTGACCGAAGGCCTGCGCTCGGGCGGCATCGACGTTGTCGATGTCGGGGCCGTGCCTTCGCCGCTGCTGGATTTCGCCGCGCATGAACTGAGCGACGGCTCCGGCATCATGGTCAGCGCCGCGCACCTGCCTGCCGAGTGGAACGGCTTTCGCATGCGGCTGCGGGGCGAGCCGCTGGCCGGTCGGCAGATTCATGAACTGCTGGACCGCATCCGGGCCGGCGAATCCGGCGACGGCAATGGCCGGCTTGAAGAGGCCAGCATCGTCGACCGATACATCGAGGCGCAGACGGCGCGCATGCGCCTGGAGCGCCCGCTGAAAGTGGTGGTCGAGTGCGCCAACGGCATCTCCGGCCCGGTGCTGCCGCGCCTGCTGAGCGCGATCGGCGCCGAGGTGGTGCCGCTGTATGCCGATGTGGACGGCTCTTTTCCGAATCATCCGCCGGACCCCTCGCGCCTGGAAAACCTCGAGGACCTGCGTCTGTGCGTGCGCAACTTCCGTGCCGACCTCGGCCTGGCCATCGGCGGCGACGGCGATCGCGTGGTCATGGTCGGGCCGGACGGGACGGTGATCTGGCCGGATCGTCTGCTCATGCTGCTGGCGCGCGCGCAGCTGGCCCGGCAGGAGGGCGGGATCGTCGTGCACGATGCCTTGTGTTCGCCAAGGGTCGCTACCGACGTCCGTTCGCACGGCGGCATCGTCCGACTCAGCGCGCTCGGAGCCCCGGCGGTCTGGCATGAACTGAGTGCGCATGAAGCCATGCTCGGCGGCACCTTCAACGGCCAGTTCATTCTGGCCGACGCGGGCAGCGGCAGTGCCGATGGCCTGCTGGCCGCCTGCCGGCTGGTGGAAATCCTTGCCGCCGACGGGCGCGAAATCGACGAGATACTCGCTGACTTGCCGTCCTGGCACAGCCTTCCGGCCGCGTTTATCGCCACCCGGCCCACGCCGCCCGATCGCTTCCTCAACCAGTTGCTGGAATCGGCCGACGTCAGCGATGCCGAGGTCAGCAGCGAGCACGGCTTCACCATCGACTACGGCCATGCCTGGGCGCGAATCTGTCGCTCGGCCGACGGTAGCGGGCTGGTGGTTCGCATGGAGGGCGATGACGAGCCGGCGGCACGCAGCCTCGCGCTGCTGGTCCGGCAGATGCTGCTGGCGGTGGACGATCGACTGCAGCTGCCGTTCTGAGCGCACGCCCGCGACCATGGCGGTGCTGCGTTTCAACAAGCCCTTCCGTGTCCTGTCGCAGTTCACCGACCGCGATGGGCGAGCGACCCTGGCCGATTTCGTCGATCACCCGGGCGTCTATGCCGCCGGCCGCCTGGACTACGACAGCGAGGGTCTGCTGATCCTGACCGACGATGCCCGCCTCAAGACCCGGCTGGCCGATGCCGCCTCCGGCACCGAGAAAACCTACCTGGTCCAGGTCGAGGGCTTGCCCGACGTGGCGGCGATCCAGCGGCTCGAGCGTGGGGTGCGGCTGAACGACGGCCCGACC
>SKKM01000172.1 GCA_007121485.1 Wenzhouxiangella sp.
CGGCGCGGAAGCCGGAATAGGCCACGGCCATGACTTCGCCGGCAATCAGGGCATCGGGTGCTTGCACAAAACCGTCCTCGACCAGAAATGGGATGTTGGCGTGGGCCGCCCGTCCGCGCCCGTCGCTGACGCGGGCGAACAGGCGGAAAGCGCCGCGCTCGTTGACCTGGACCAGGGCGCGGGCGCCGTCAGACTCGACGATCGCGCCCTCGACGCTGGGGATGTAGGTCTCGTAATCGCCGCCCACCTCGGTGGCCACGCTTTCGGGCTTGACCTCCCAGTGATACTCCAGCGCGTCCATGTCGTCGTGGGTTACGAGGAAGTGGGCGGGGAAGCTCTGCCCGGCGAGCACGATCACGTTTTCACGTGCGGTTCTGCCGGCCAGGGTCAGGGTCTCGACGCGCGGCGCGGCGTGCTCCGGCCGCTCGCCGGTCCACAGGGTTTCCAGCACGTCGACGGCCTCGGTTTGTTCACCCTCGGGCGTCAGCAGGCCGAACCAGGTCGGCGTGCGCTCCTGCTTCTGGCCCCAGAAAAAGGCGTACGAGCCGATCAGCTGCCTGTGCAGCGGCGCCAGAACCTCGCGATAGCCGCGCTCGAAGATCCCGGCTTTTTCCGAACTGGTCAGCTCGACCGGCGCGCCCCAGGTGGTCGACTCCATCTCCCACCAGCCGATCGTGCCCCACTCGGTGACCATGAACGGATGGTCGAATTCCAGGCGGGCCAGGGTTTCGGGCAGTTCGAAAAGCCGGCCGTACAGCTGGAAACTCAGGAAATCGAGATCCGGTGCGCCGGCCTGCACCGCGCGAATGACCTCTTCCCGGATGCCGGCGATCGCCGTGGTCGTCGGGTGATGGGGATCGAGTTCCCGGATCATCAGGGCCACATCGTTGACCGCATCCCAGACGCGCGGATTGGTGTAGCTGTGGTTCAGTTCGTTGCCGATGATCCAGAACAGCAGTGCCGGATGGTCGCGATATTTCAGCACTTCCTCGCGCATGGCCTCGAGCTGGGCGGCAACCGCCGCTTCGTCGTCGTAGTCGAAGCTGTGACGTTCCGGCGCCATAGGCAGGTTCAGCGCCACCGTCATGCCCAGCGCATGGGCCTGGTCCAGCAGTGCCGGAATGTCGAGTTCATCGGCGCGCGTGGTCCAGGTGCGAATCGAGTTGCCGCCGCGGGCTGAGAAAGCTGCCAGGTCGTCATACACCATGCCCGCGCCGCGCACCACGTAGGGCTCGCCGCCGCGCAGCAGCTGGTAGCCGTGCTCGCCGCGAACGATCTCCACCGGAATCGGAGCAGCCGGTGCGGCCTTGGCCAGCGCGATCAGGACCAACAACAAACTCAGCAGGGGAATTACCTTGAACGTCATTGCTTACTCCGCTCGGCCAGGCCGAATCATTCATTAACCATTTGGACCGGCTATCAGCTCGAATTCTCCGGCCAGGTCGGCTTCCGAGTTGCCGCCCACCCAGACCTGGAAGCGGCCCGGCTCCAGCAGCCAGCCATGCTGGCGCATCCAGAACTTCAGATCGTCGGTGTGCAGCTGGAACTGCACCCGAACCGTCTGGCCCGGCTCGACGCGAACGCGCTTGAAGCCCTTGAGCTCGCGCGCCGGGCGGGTGATGCTGGCGACCGGATCGCGCACGTACAGCTGGGCGACTTCCACCGCGCTGCGCTGGCCCGAGTTGTGCAGGTCGACGCTGATCTGTACCGACCCGCCCGGCGCGACCTGCGGCGTGTTGATCTCCAGATTCGAGTATTCGAAGCGCGTGTAGGACAGCCCGTGGCCGAAGGCGAACAGCGGCGTGTGGGCCACGTCGAGGTGAAACGCGGACATGCCCAACGAGGTCTGCGGCGCCCGCACAGGGATGTCGTCGATGTCGACCACCGTGTGCGGCAGCGGCGGCTTGCCGGTGTTTCGGGCGTTGTAATACAGCGGGATCTGGCCGACCGCGCGCGGGACGGTTACCGGCAGCTTGCCGGAAGGGGACTCGACGCCGAACAGCAGGTCGGCGATGGCCGGGCCGCCCATGCAGCCCGGGTGCCAGGCGTACAGGATCGCGTCGACCTCGTCGACGATGTTGCTCAGGGTCAGCGGCCGGCCGGCCAGGATCACGGCCACCAGAGGCTTGCCGATGGCGCGCAGGCGCTGGACCAGTTCGACTTGCGCCCCGGGCAGGTCGATGTCGGCGCGCGAGTGCGCCTCGCCGGACAGGATGGACTCCTCGCCCAGGAACAGCAGCGTGGCATCGGCCGTGCGCGCGGCCTCCAGAGCCGCCTCGAGGTCGACGAATTCGCGGCTGCGGCTGGTTTCCAGGACGGGGAGATGCACGATTTCGGAGTCCGGTCCCAGCAGTGCGCGGAGTCCGTCCAGGGCGCTGACGCTGCGTTCGGGGTCGCCGTCGAAGATCCAGGTGCCCATCTGCTCGTAGGGCTGGTCGGCCAGCGGGCCGATCACGGCTAGCTTGTCGATCCCGTTCGTATCCAGCGGGAGCAGATCGTTGTTGTTTTGCAGCAGTACCATGCTTTGCAGCGCAGCCTCATGCGCGATCTGCAGCGCGCGTTCGCGCGATGCCTGGGCGTCCTCAATGGCCGGTCCGTAAGGGTCTTCGAACAGCCCGAGTTCGAATTTCAATTTCAGCAGTCGGGCCACTGCGTCGTCGATGACCGCCATGCTTACCTCACCCGAGCGCACCGCCTCGGCCAGGTGGCGCGCGTAGGTATCGCTGGCCATCTCCAGGTCGACGCCGGCGTTGGCGGCGGCGATCGCGGACTCGCGGTCATCGGCGGTCAGGCCGTGGATGGACAGCTGCGGAATCGATTCCCAGTCGCTGACCACGATGCCCTTGAAGGACCACTGCTCGCGCAGCACATCGCGCAACAGGCCGGCGTGGGCCGTGGCCGGGATGCCGTCGAGATCGCTGAACGAGGTCATCAGGCTGGCTACGCCGGCGTCTACTGCCGCCTTGAACGGCGGCAGATAGACGTTGTGCAGTTCGTTGTCGGGGATATGGGTGGTGGCGTAGTCGCGGCCGCTCTCGGAAGCCCCGTAGCCGGCGAAATGCTTGGCGCAGGCGGCGATCGAGCCCGGGGCGGACAGGGATTCGCCCTGCAGGCCTTCGACCATGGCCCGGGTCAGCGCGCAGGCCAGGAACACGTCTTCACCGGGACTTTCGGCGATGCGTCCCCAGCGCGGATCGCGGGCGATGTCGATCATGGGGGCGAAGGTCCAGTTGATTCCGGCGGCGGAGGCCTCTTCGGCCGCGACCCGGGATCCGGCGCGGACCAGGTCCGGATTCCAGCTGGCCGCCTGTCCCAGCGGGATCGGCAGAATGGTGTGGAAGCCATGGATGACGTCGCGTCCGAGCAGCAGCGGAATGCCGTGCGGGCTTTCCTCCCGCGCGATGCGCTGCAGCTCGTTGGTTGCTTCGCGGTCGACCAGGTTGAGGACCCCGCCGATACTACCCTGGCGGATCGCGTCTGCCAGATCTTCGGCGGGCTGGGCCAGCGCCATCTGGCCGATCTTGTCGTCCAGCGACATGCGCGCCATCAGCGTGTCGATGCGCTGCTGAAGTTGGTGCGATCGCCGGCTCGCTGGAGTCGTGCTCATGAATTTCTCAGGGCCATGTTCTTTGCCGGGCCGGTGGTCTGTCCCAAATGACCGACCATTCTTGCAATAGGTGACAGCGCTGTCAAACCAGACTGGCTTGCAGCGCTCGAGATCGTGTCCTCAGGCCGGCTGGGCTTGCAGCGGCTCCGGTTGCCCGCGCCGGCTCTCCAGCTCGGCGCGGACCGCGTAGGCCGCGTCTTCGTTGATCGGGAAGCTGGCGATGGCCCAGATGGCAATCAGCGAGGCGATGGCCGGCAGGAAGGCGTCGAAGGCGCGCATCATCTGGATGGTGCCAACGCTCTGAGCGCCGCCCAGCGCCACGTCGAAGCCGGTGGCGTTGAGCAGGAAACCGCCGGCGGCGATGGCTGCGGCCATGCCCAGCTTGACCACCCACCAGAAGATCGATCCATACATGCCCTCGCGCCGCTCGCCGGTGTTCAGTTCGTCGACATCGACCACATCGGCGATCATGGATGGCATCAGCGTAAACAGCCCACCCAAGCCGAAGGCGATCAGGGGCGCTGGGATCAGGATCAGCCAGGGATTGTCCGGGGTGTAGCAGAACCACTTCAGCGCATAGCCCAGGGTGGACAGGCCGATGGCGATAAAGAAGGCGTGGCGCTTGCCGATGCGCGTGCCCATCCAGGTCACCAGCACGATCACGCCGAAGGTGGACAGCGACTGCAGTGTTCCGGCATAGCCGGCAAAGCGCGCGCCTTCGACCATGTCGCCTTCGAACACGTAGTAGATGATGACGTAAAACTGGAAGGCCGCGACCATGATGAAACCGTTGAACACCAGGAAGGTGGCGACGCACAGCTTCAGGAATGGCCGCGAGCGCAGCGTGGTCAGGAAGCCAACGAAGAATTCCTTGAGATTGCGCGCAATCACCGCGGCCATGCCCAGTCTGCCGGGCTGTTCTCCTTCGTGCGCCTGGGCGGCGATGCCCTGGAAGCGCTCGCGCAGGAAGATGGCCGGAAGAATCCCGATTGCAATGGTGATCAGGCCGATGACGATGGCCAGTCCCGCCGCGCCATCGGCCATGCTGTCGAACCAGCCCTCGTGCTGCATCATCAGCAGCAGCCAGGGGGTCACCAGGTAGACCGACTGCCCGATGAAGTTCTGCACGCCCATCAGCCGGGTGCGCTCGTGGTA
>SKKM01000279.1 GCA_007121485.1 Wenzhouxiangella sp.
CGATCTGGCGGGCGCCGAAGTCGAGATTGAGGGCAATGGCGTCCTCGTCGATCAGGATCAGCCAGCTGGGTTCGTGGCCGAGGGCGCGCAGAGGCAGACTGGGCGCGCGCAAGCGCTCGCACTCGGGCAGGACCTCGCCGTTCACGGTCACCATGGCCTCGTCGCCGCGGCTCCAGAATTCGGTCTCGCTGCCGTCGACCGCCACGTAGCGCGCGCCGGAGGCCGAGACTTCGGGCTCGAGATCGAACACCTCGCCGTCGACGACCAGGCGCTGGAACTCGCCCAGGGCGCCGAACACCACGCCCTGCTCACCACAGGCGTAGGAGACGCCAAACGCGGCCTCCGGCACCGGCCGCAGGCGCACCGGGCCCAGGTCGACTTCGCCCGCGCGCGCTTCGATTTCGATTGCCTCGGTCACCCGCAACGGGCCGGGATGCGAGCGGACTCCGCCGCGGAACTCGAACGGCCCGGTGCCCGGCAGGTCAGCAAGATCCACCGACAGCTCAAAGCCGATCGGCACTTGCCGGGTGCCGAGATCCTCGCTGGTCGCGGCCAGCAGTTCGCCGTAAACCGGATCGGCACGCCTCAACTCGGTCAGCGCCACGCTGTCCGGCGGCAGTGCAATCCGTTCCAGGTAGTACAACTCGCCGCGAATGACCAGCTGTTCGACCGGCGCTTCGACCGCGGCCGAATCCGGATCCGCTCGACCCGGTGTTTCGGACGGACCACAGGCAGCCAGCAGGAAGACCACAACGATCGGTATCAGGATTCGCGAACTTGCCATGGGCTGGGTTTCTCGGTAAGGATGGACTGGAGTATACAACCCGACCTGGACAGCAGGCAGGCATGAACAAGAACCTCGTTGTGCTGACGCTTTTGAGCGTCATCGCCTGGTCGATCTGGAACACACCGCCAAACGCGCCCCTCGCCGAGCGGCTGGCCACCGTGGTCGAGTCCCCGGCTGGTTTTGCCGCGACGGTATCCGTGGAGAACCCGCCCTTGCAACATGAGATCGCCGGCCGTCCAGTCGTGCGCGTCGACGACTATGAATTCACCCTGGTCGCCGATTTCCAGCTTGAAGCAAGGGTGCTCGGTCGACGCGACTACCGCCGCGGCCCCGAATCCCGCCTGTCGCCGATCGATCTGGCGCTGGGCTGGGGACCGATGGCGCGCGACGAGATCGTCGATCAAGTCTCCATTCGACAACGCGGTCGCTTCTACTTCTGGCGGGTCGACTCGTACCCGATCCCGCATGCCGAAATCGTCCGCAACAGTGCCAACATGCACATGATTCCGGCCAGCCCGGAAGTCTTTGCCGAGCTCAAGCGCGCCGAACGCGACCGCCACATTCGCCTGCGTGGTTACCTGGTCAACGTCGACCACTCGGATGGCTGGTACTGGCGCACCTCAACGACGCGCAACGATACCGGGAACGGCGCCTGTGAGCTGATCCTGGTGACTGCGGTGCAGGTGTATTAGATTTGCCGATCATTTGCATTGACCGGGTAGACCGGTCATGATCACGCATGATCGCGCCCTGCCGCCCCGACTGTCCCTGCCCTGCACCCGCGGATCGATCACCCGATTGAGCAAAAACACACACTTCCACGCCGCCGACCTGCATGGCTTGAGTCGCCTGGCGGTCGACGGCGTACTTGGAACCACGGCGCTGGTCGAGGAGCTGCATTACGCCATCAGCCGGGTATCCGGTCCGTCGCTGCCGTCGCGCAACAAGCGAACACGCGGCATTACCGGACTGGTTTATCGCTCGATCCACGGCATTACCGGACTGGTCGGTTCCACTACCGATCGGGTGTTTGGCCAGATCGTGCCGCGCCTGGCAGCGCCACAATCAACGCCACAGCGCGACCGAATCCTGGCCGTCCTGAATGGCGTGCTGGGCGATCACCTGGAAGCCACCGGCAACCCGCTGGCGCTCCCAATGGAGTTGCGCCACGCCGGGACAGCGCTCGTGAACGATCCGCTGCACCTGGCCGCACGCTTTCCCGAAGCCCGCCCCAGGATCGCGATCTTCATTCACGGTCTGTGCATGAGCGACCACCATTGGACACCGACGGCCGACGGCCGCGAGCGCGCCGACCTGCCCCGGCTGGTGCATGACGCAGCCGGCTTTCAGCCGCTCAATGTGTACTACAACAGCGGCCGGACCATCGCCAGCAATGGCCTGGCATTGGCCGAGCAGCTGGAAGCATTGCTCCGACACTGGCCTGTTCCAGTGGTCGAACTGGCGCTGATCGGCCACAGCATGGGCGGGCTGGTTGCGCGCAGCGCCCTCCATCATGCCGATCTGAACGGCCACTCATGGCTTGCCCAAACGCACCGTCTGATCACCCTGGGCAGCCCGCACCTCGGCGCACCGCTGGAGCGCATCGGCGACAAGGTCGACCGGGCGCTGACCCTGACGCCATTCAGCGCTCCGTTTGCCCGCCTGGGCGCCATTCGCTCGGCCGGCATCACCGACCTGCGTTTTGGTCACCTGACCAAGCCGGGCGAGCGCCTGTTGCAGCCACGGCATGTGCGTGTCCATGCCGTGGCTGCCACCCTGGCCGACGATGTCCGGGCTCTGAAGTCACGCACCGTCGGTGACGGCCTGGTTCCGGTCAGCAGTGCGCTGGGGCGGCATCACGATCCGGAACAGCGCCTGCCGACCCACCGGGCTGCCGTGGTGCCGCGGACCGGTCACCTCGAACTGATGCACCACCCCGCCGTTGCGCGACACCTTGGCGACTGGTTGACCGAGCCCTGAGCCGTACGACCGCGCTCGGCGAGCAGCGGCTGAGCATGACTTTCTTCACCCTGACTTCCGGCAGTCGCGCCATTTGTTTGAAGCGCGCATCATGGGCAGCACCCATATCGCATTGCAGGGAGAAAAATCATGAACCACGCAAATCGGGCCCGCTATTCTGCACTGATCCTGGCATTGACAGCCCTGGTCAGCCTGCCGGCGCTGGCCGACCAGTCCATTCGAATCAATCCGGGGGCCATCCACGACGGCGCGGTCGCGACGCGCAATGGCGCGATCCACATCGGTGATGAAGCGCAGATTCAAGGTGATGTCAGCACGCGCAACGGCGCGGTGCGCGCCGGCGACCGAAGCTCGGGCGGCGACATCGAGACCCGCAATGGTTCGATCACGCTGGGCAACGGCGCGCGTTTCGGAACACTGGATAGCCGCAACGGGGCCATCAGCCTCGGGTCGGAGGTGCAGGTGGCCGGCATCGAGGCTCGCAACGGCGCGGTGCGGATCGGCTCTGACAATCGCATAACGGGCCCGGTGGATACCCGCAATGGCCTGATCGACATCGCCACAGGCGCAAGCATCAGCGGCAATGTCGAGGCGCGCAACGGTCGTATCGCTTTGGCCCCGGGCGCCCGCGTCGAGGGCGACCTGACCAGCCGCAACGGCAACATCCGTCTGCAGCAGGCCAGCGTCACCGGGACCATCAACAGCCGCTCCGGCGGCATCGAACTGCACGCGGGCAGCCAGGTCGGCGGCGATGTGGTCGTGGCCATCGAAGCCGGCAGCGGGCAACGGCGCTGGTTCGGCCGCATGCGCTATGCCGAGGCCGGCAACATCCGGCTGCTCGAAGGCAGCGAAGTTGCCGGTGACGTCGTGATCGTCCTGCCGCCCGACTACAACAACGACGCGCCGACGCTGATCATTGATGCGACGTCGCGGGTGCAGGGCCAGGTGCGCGTCGATTCGCGCGTTCAACTGCAAATCGAAGGCCAAGTCGCGGGCGGCATCGAGCGAGTGACGCCGTAACGCAGGTTGCGTCCCCGGCATCCGGGTCAGCCGGTCAGGCCGGCCCGGATGCCGGTTTCAATCCGACGGTCCCGGCCCAATCGCGATCCGGTCGATGATCAGCACGCCGGAATCCGAAGGGTCGAACAGTAATTCGATGCGCGTCAGTTCCCCAGGATTCAGCCCCTTATCCAGAAAGGCCGCCAAAGGCACCGCCACCGAGGTGAGTACCGGCTCGGCAGCCGCTTCGTAGCGCTTGCGGTTCAAGGCCTCCAGGCGCGTGTGGCGCACCGGCAGCGGCGGCAGCAGTTCGGCAAACTGATCCAGAGAGCGGCGGTCTTGACGGCCCTGGACGTCCTCAAGCACCAGGTCGATGCGCAGACGCGGGCGCAGAGGACGATCCTCGTCCTTCCCGGGCGCTGAGTCCTCGCCCGCTTGTTCGGCTGCTTCGGCTTGTTCGTCAGCATGCCGCGGCGGTGGGTCCTGATCGGCATGCGCCAGGTCCAGCCACAGCACTCTGGACTCGTCCAGGCGCAAAGCTTCGCGCGCCGCCGCATCCAGCTCGACGCGCCAGGCAGGCCACCGCGCTTCGTCATTGGCGGCATGCCAGCCGAGGAACACGCCGGCCCGGCGACGCTGCGGGCTGCCGCGGAAACCGATATCGCGCTCGGCCCACAGATCCAGATCGACCCCACGCAAGCTCACTCCCGGCAGACTGCCCCGGCTCAGATCCAGCCCCTGTTCAAAATCGGCCAGCACCACCCGCTGCCCATCGTCGCAGCGCGCCACGTACACCGTCGGCGGCAGCAGACTGCCGGCGGCCCGCGGATCGCAGAACAGAGCCGGTATTTCCACAGGCCGGGCCAGGGCTTGCTCGACAAAGGCGGTCAGATACAGCAAACCGACCCGGCGCTGCTCATCGCCGGACAAGAGCCAGGCGCGATTGAGCAGGCGCCGGGCGATCGTCCCCGC
>SKKM01000237.1 GCA_007121485.1 Wenzhouxiangella sp.
CTGGTCGTTGCCCTGCGCGAGGACATGCAGGCCCTGGTCGAGGCGGACGCGCTGGAGCGCGCCGGGGTCGGAAGAGAAACCGACTACCAGATTGACCGCTCGGTGCGGCGTGACCGCATTCTCTGGCTGGACCGTCGGCGCCCCGCTCCCGGCCGGTTCCTCGATCTTGCAGAAGCGCTGCGCCAGGCCCTCAACCGGCGGCTGTTTCTCGGCCTGTTCGAATATGAGGCCCATTTCGCCCACTATCCGCCGGGGGCCTTCTACCGACGCCACCTGGACAGTTTTCGCGGCGCGGCCAACCGGATCCTGTCCACCGTGGCTTACCTGAATACCGATTGGCAGGACGGTGACGGCGGGGAGCTGGTGTTGTACACGGAAGAAGAAGATGGCGTGCTGGCGCAGATCGCGCCCAAAGCCGGTCGACTGGTGATTTTCCTGAGCGAGGAAATCCCCCACGAGGTCCTGCCAGCCCGCTGCGACCGATTCAGTATCGCCGGCTGGTATCGTCTGAACGCTTCAGTCCACGGGCAAATCGATCCCCCGCGCTAGTGGCCGTGCGGTCAGCTGGACGCTTCATCCGGCGGCGGTGGAGCGTCCTTCTCGTCGTCGTCTTCCTCTTCATCGTCTTGAAGGACAGCGTCAATGCCCTCCTCGCCGGGCGCTTCGACCGGAATCGGTTCCAGCTCCAGTGCTCGAGGCAGGGTTTCGACATCCTCACCGAAGTAGCGGCGCATGCGCTGCTCGCGCGAGCGCTGATTCTCGAACTGGATTTCCAGGGTGAAGGTCAGACGCCAGTCGGCTCCGCGCTGGCCGGTCTCAAAGTCCAGCGGCCAGGCCCGCTCCGGCTGGATTTCATAGAACAGCCAGGGCCGGGCAAACTGGCGCCGCAGGCGCAGAGCGACGAAATACTCCTCGGTCTCGAAACTCGGACTGGTCTGGCCGAAAACACCGATCTCGCTGCGCAGCGCCGTGCGCAGATCGAGCTGGCGAAACGCAATCACGGAAGTGCGCCAGTCCACGCCGTCCGAGCCTTCGGAAAACGTGCCTTCGCCGGTCCAGCGGATCAGGCGGTCACGATCCGGCAACCACTCGTAGTCCAGGCGCGAGGTGGTGCCGAAACCATCCTGGCGTTCCCAGAACACGGTCTGTGTCGCTCGCAACAGGGTCGTGTCGGTCAGGCCCTGGACATAACGGTAGCGCGCGCGAACGCGAGGATTGAGCGCACCGCTGCTGACCCGAACCGTACCGTCAAAATCCAGCTGCGAGCGCGCCCGTTCGCTGGCGATGAAGCGCAAGCCCAGGCGGGTCCGGTCGTCACCGTCATCGGCGGCCGGGCCATCCCGCAGTTCACCGCTGAGGTCCTCGTCGCGGGACACCAGCAGCCGGACCCGATCCGATACGCGCGGCAGCTCGATGTTGGCGCGCACGCGCAAACCGTAACTCCAGCCTTCGGACTGGTCCCACTCCAGGGCGTTGCGCATGCGCACGAAAGTACCCACGGGGGTCTCTTCCAGGGCGCGGGGATCGCCGAAAAAGCCGTCGAACCAGGCCGCCGGCTCGCACAAGCGCTGGGTCATCTGCGCATGCGTGCGATCCAGCCAGCTTTCCGGTCGGTCGAGCTCGTCGCGGCAGGAATCATCGATGAGTCGCTCCTGGTAAGCTTCGCGCTCTTCGCTCTCGTGCGGTGGCCCTTCCCCGTCCTGCGGTGCAGCCGCCGCAGCCATACCGATGCTGATCGTCGCCAGCAGGCCCACCGCCCACCGGCACCGCCTCACAATAACCATGTTGAAATGCCCACTCTCGGGGCCGGAAGAATCGGACGCAGCTGTCATGATACGGCAGATGCCCAGCGTCCGAGAGATCATTCGTCATGCCCGTAGGCTCAGAAATGCAGACCGAACTCAAGCCCTTTGCCGAACTGAATCCGGATCGCGTGCTCGACGCGGTGGAATCCCTGGGCTATCGCAGCGACGGCCGCCTGCTGGCCCTGAACAGCTATGAAAACCGGGTCTGGCAAGTGGGTCTGGAGACCGAAGCACCTCTGGTGGTGAAGTTCTACCGACCGGGGCGCTGGAGCGATGCGGCCATCCTCGAAGAGCACGCGTTCAGTCATGAACTGGCTGGAGCCGGGCTTTCCGTGGTCGCGCCGCTGATCGTCCACGGCAACACCCTGCACCACTGCGGCGACTATCGCCTGGCCCTGTTCGAGCGCCGCGGCGGCCATGCGCCGGAGCTGGGAGATGAGGCAACCTTGCGCCAGCTCGCGCGCACCCTGGGTCGTTGGCATGCGGTGGGCGCCTCTGCCAGCTTCAGGCATCGCCCGGCACTTACGCCGGCCGGCTTCGGCCAGACCGCCGTGGACTTTCTGATCCAGGCGCGGTGGTTACCGGCGCACCTGGAAACCGCGTTTGCCCGCGTGGCCGAACACGTGCTGGAAGCGGTAGAGGCCTGCTGGGAGCGCGCCGGGGCGTTCCGGGTCATCCGGCTGCACGGCGACTGCCACGCCGGCAACATCCTGTGGCGCGACGATCAGGCGCACTTCGTCGATCTGGACGACTGCCTGAGCGGGCCGGCCATGCAGGACTTGTGGATGCTGCTGTCGGGCGAGCGGCCCGAACGCGAGCAGCAGATGGCCTGGATCATCGAGGAGTATCGCCGCTTCCACGACTTCGACCTGCGCGAGCTGCACCTGGTCGAGGCCTTGCGGTCCTTGCGCATGCTGCACCACCAGGCCTGGCTGGCGCGGCGCTGGGAAGATCCGGCCTTTCCGCTGGCATTTCCCTGGTTCGGCGAGGACCGCCACTGGGAAAACGTCATCCAGCAGCTCAAGGAACAGCTCGACGAGCTGCAGCAGCCAGCGCTCAGCCCGATGCTGGATGGCTATTGATTCACCCCATGGTCCCGGCCGTGCCGGCCGGGCATGTAACTGGACTTCCAAACCCCATCCGCGCCTCAGGCAGCGGTGGTTTCGCCCCCACGCTCGGCGTCCGTCGAGGCCCGCTCGTCCTTGCGCCCGGTCAGGCTGGTCAGCAGCCAGTCGCTGGCGTTCTGCACGATCACGTACAGGCACGGGATCAGGAACAGGGTCAGCAGCATGGCGCTGAGCAGGCCGCCGATGACGGCAATCGCCAGCGGCTGCATCAGGTTGGCGCCGGCCCCCATGCCCACCGCCAGCGGCACCATGCCGGCCACCGTGGTCAGCGTGGTCATCAGGATCGGGCGCAGGCGAATGCCGCCGGCCTCGACCACCGCCTCGGGCGTGCTCAAGCCCCGCCGCCGGCCGCGCTCGATGTACTCGACCAGCAGAATGGCGTTGTTGACCACGATGCCGATCAGCAGGATCACGCCGAGGAAAGCCGGCGCCGACAGCGGCGTGCCGGTGGCCCACAGTATGCTGACCACGCCGATGATCGACAGGGGTGCCGCGGCCATGATCACCAGCGGGTTGGACAGGCGCTCGTACTGCACCGCCAGCACGACGAACACCAGGAAAGCGGCCAGCAGGATCACGGTCAGCATCTCGCGGTCGGTTTCTTCCACAGTCTCGAACTGGCCACCGAAGATCAGGCCGTAGCCGTCCGGCAGACCGACCGCTTCGATGCGGGCGCGGATCCCGGCCATGATGCTGCCGGCATCGTTGAATTCGGTGTTGAAGTTGCCGGTGATGCGCTGAATGCGCACCTGGTTTTCGCGCTCGATGTGGGCCGGCCCGTCGCCCAGGTTGAAGCTGGCCACATCGCCGAGCTGAACCACGCGGCCGTTGGCGGATGCCACGATCAGCTGGCTCAGGGCCTCCGGGTCGGCCGTGGCCGCGCGCGGCAGGCGTACGCGCACGTCGTACTCATCCGCGCCGGCCGAAAACCGGGTCGGCACGGCACCGGTCACCGCATCGCGCAGGTTGCGGCCGATTTCGGCGACGTTCAGGCCCAGTGCCGCGGCACGCTCGCGGTCGACGTCCACGCTGAGCAACGGGGTGCGATCCTCGCGCGCCACTTCCAGGTCCTCCAGCCCTTCCAGCCCGTCCAGCGCATCGACCATCTCGCGGGCCAGCAACTCCAGCACGGTCAGGTCTTCACCCACGATCATCAAGTCCATGTCGGTGCCGGTGGCGCCGAAGTTCAGCCCCGGGATGCGTGGCGGGGTCACCCAGATGCGGGCCTTGGGAATATCCAGTTCCTGCAGCTGGCGGCGGGCCTCTGCGACCCACAGACCCGCCGGCATGTCCGGCCGCACGCTGGCATCGGCCAGCACCACATCCATGCGCGCCGTGCCCGGCCGTTCGGACACCACCCCCCCGTGCAAATGCCCGCCGCTGATGGCGAACACGCTTTCGACGTAGGGCATCGCGGAGACCTCGCGCTCGACCAGGCGCGAGGCGCGGTCGGTTTGCTCCGGCGTGGTACCCGGTGGCAGGCTGATGCGTACGCCGACCTGGCCATCATCGAGCTGCGGCAGAAACTCGTTGCCGAGCTGATCGACCACCAGCAGGCTGCCGACGAACAGGGCCACCGAGCCCAGCACCACCGGCCAGCGCAGGCGCAGGATGCGCGCCAGGATCGCGCGATAGATTTCGGTCAGCCGGTCCATGCCGCGATTGAATGCGCGGTAGGGCGCGCTGCGATCCAGGCCCGAGCGGAATCGCACCTTGCCGAACTGGGCCGCCAGCATGGGCACCAGGGTCAGGGCCACCGCCAGCGAGGCGACCACGGCAAAGGAAATGGTCAGGATCA
>SKKM01000114.1 GCA_007121485.1 Wenzhouxiangella sp.
GTCTCGACCTGCTGCACGCCGGCAATCGCGCGCAGGCGCTCGGCAACGTGATCCGGCGCGCGTTTCAGGTCCACGAAAACCTGGGCGAAGTGGTAGTTCTGGTAAAAGCGCTGCTGCGAGCCACTGACCGCATCGAGACTGGTCGCGCCCAGCACCAGGATCATGACTCCGGCGCCGATCACCATGGCAATGGCCGCAGCCTGGCCCTTCTGCAGCCACAGGTCGCGCCAGAGCTTGGCGGTGAGTGCGCGCATCGTCGCTCGCCTACCAGGCCAGCTCGGCCGGCGCGACTCTCCGGTCGTTGACCTGGATGTCGGAGACCTTGCCGTCGCTCAGCCGGATCACGCGGTCGGCCATCTGGCCGATGACCTCGTTGTGGGTGATGATGGCGGTGGTGGTGTTGAGTTCATGGTTGATGTGCTCAATGACCTCGAGCACGCGTATGCCGGTTTTCGAATCCAGCGCCCCGGTCGGCTCATCGCACATCAGCACCATGGGGCGCTTGGCGATGGCGCGCGCAATGGCCACGCGCTGCTGCTCGCCGCCGGACAGCTGCGAGGGGAAATGGTCCACACGCTCGCCCAGGCCCACCAGGTCCAGGGCCTCTTCCGGCGGCATCGGGTCTTTGGCGATGTCGGTGGCAATGGCCACGTTCTCGCGCGCGGTCAGCGAGGGGATCAGGTTGTAGAACTGGAAGACGAAGCCGACGTGCTCGCGCCGGAACCGGGTCAGGGCCGCCTCGCCGGCGCCGGACAACTCCTGGTCGCGGTAGCGCAGCTGGCCGTCGGTGGCCACGTCCAGCCCGCCCATGATGTTGAGCAGGGTCGACTTGCCCGAACCGGAAGCGCCCAGCATGACCACCAGTTCGCCCTCGTAGAGCTCCAGGTCGACCCCGCGCAGGGCGTGAATCTCGACCTCGCCCATCTGGTAGACCTTGGTCAGCCCGCTGGCCTCGAACACGGACCGTTGTTTCCGGCTTTCGGCTGTCATGGCCCGCGACTCCGCTGATCACCCGCAAAAAATGCCCGACCGGTTCCAGTATAGCGAGCGCCGGGGGCGCATGCCCTTGACCGCTGGCAGATCAGGGAGGCATGCGAATGGCCAGTGAACGGCGACAGTCGCTAGAATGCAGGCATGCTGCAATCCTGGACACAAGATTTCCTCGACCTCGCGCTGGAGTACCAGGCCTTGAGGTTCGGCCGCTTCACCCTGAAGTCCGGACGCGCCAGCCCGTACTTCTTCAACGCCGGGGCCTTTTGTGACGGTCGCAGCCTGGACCGGCTGGCGCGCAGCTATGCTGACGCCCTGGTGGCCAGCGGGATCGACTACGACCAGCTGTTCGGCCCGGCCTACAAGGGCATCCCGCTGGCGGCTGCGGTTGCCGTCGCGCTCGCCCGCGATCACGGCCGCAATGTCCCGTTTGCCTACAATCGCAAGGAAGCCAAGGACCACGGCGAGGGCGGCGTGCTGGTCGGCGCGCCGCTGTCCGGGCGGGTGCTGATCGTCGACGACGTGATCTCGGCCGGCACCTCGATCAACGAGTCGATCGAACTCATTCGCGCCGCCGGTGCCGAACCGGTCGCCGCGGCGATCGCGCTGGACCGCCAGGAACGCGGTCCGGATGAGCGCTCGGCCGTGCAGGCCGTTCGCGACTCAGGCCTGGCGGTGGTCAGCGTGGCCCGCCTCGACGACCTCATCGACTGGCTCGGCCAGCGCGGTGAGACCAAGGAACACCTGGAACCGCTGCGGGAATACCGGGCGCGTTACGGAGTCTGAATGAACATGCGCATCCTGATCCCTGCCTTCTGTTTGCTGTTGCTGATTTCCGGCCTGGCCGTGGCGGCGCCGACCGTCTTTCGCTGGACGGATCCGGACGGCCAGGTGCACTATGGCCATGCGGTCCCGCCTGAACTGCGTGCGCTCGGCTATGAACGCCTGGCGCCGGACGGCCGGGTCATCGAGCGAATCGCTCCGGAAATGACCCCCGAGGAACGCGCGGAGCAGGCCGCCCGGCTGGCCGTGCAGGCCGAGCTGGAGGCCGAGCAGGCCACCCAGGCGGCGCGCGACCGACTGCTGCTGATGGCGTATCGCAACGAGCAGGACCTGGTCAGCAGCCGCGACGCCCGGCTGGAGGCCATGCGCCAGCAGCGCAACGCGCTGGAGACTTCGCATCGGCATGCGGTGCAGCGCTTCGAGGACCTGGTGGCCCGGGCCGCGGCCCACAGCCGCGAGTCGCAGTCGGTGCCGCAGACGCTGCAGGACTCCGTTTCCTCCACCCAGGACGAAGTGCGTCGCTTGCGCACGGCCAAGGCCGAACTGGATGAACGCATGGCGGCGGTGGAAGAGCAATTCGACCAGGACCTGCTGCGTTACCGCAACCTCACTCGTCGCTCCGAGTGATTCGCAACGACCGGATGTTTACGCGCTGCCCCGCTTGCGAGGCGCTCTACGAGTTGACGCCGACGGAACTGGCCGAAGCGGCCGGCGTGGTGCGCTGCAGCAACTGCGGCAAGACCTTCAACTCCCTGGCCAACCTGTTCAACCGCCAGCCCGAAGCCGAGGACGAACCGCTGCGCGGCCAGGGCATGCCGCCGCTGCTGGGACATCGGATTTTCCTGCAGCCTCATCTGCCCGGGCTGGAGCAGTCCGAGCCGTCCGGCCTGGCACGCGCGGACGCTGCGGAAGATCCCGACGCCGAGGCGTTCGTCGAGGCCGTGCTGCAGCCTGCGCCGAGCCGCCAGGGCTGGCCGATCGCGGTGGCCCTGCTGGCGCTGCTGGCCGTGGGCCAGGCCATGTGGATGCTGGGTTTGCCGGAGCGCTGGCTGGATGCGCCGGCGCGCAACGCGGCCCCGGCAAGCCCCGACGATGCCATCGCGCTGGTGGGGCGGGACATGCACGCCCACCCCACCCGTTCCGACGCCGTGATCGTCAGCGCCCTGCTGCGCAACCAGTCGCCAGGCACCGTCGAATTTCCGATCATCGAGCTGCGCCTGTTCGACCGCAGCAACCAGGTCCTCGGCGTGCGCCGGCTGCAGCCCGAGGAATACCTGCCCAACCCGGCCCGCGCTCCCAGCGGCCTGGCGTCCGGCACCATGCTGCCGCTGATCGTCGAAGTCGCGGTGACCGGGTCGGAACCGGCCGGTTTCGAGCTGCGCTTCTTTTAGTTCCGGGTCCGCATGTGCTATCTTTTGCGGTCTTTGGCCGCGCGGCCCCGCGCGCGCCGATCGACCCTGAGGAAAGCATGCCCAAACTGAACGGCTCCGGCTCCTGTCTCCATGAGTTCGTGCGCACGGTCGTCGAACAATACCTGGAAGACATGGGTGAAACGCCGCCGGACAATCTTTACGAGACGCTGATCAACGAGGTGGAGCGTCCGCTGATCGAAACCGTCCTGGCCCGAACCGGCGGCAACCAGTCGCGCAGTGCCGATATCCTGGGGATCACCCGCGCCACCCTGCGCAACCGCATTCAGCGCTACGGCATCGATCCGCAGCAGCAATGAGTACGCCCAGGACGGCGCTGCTCAGCGTTTCCGACAAGACCGGCATCATCGACCTGGCCCGCGCCCTGCACCGGCATGGCTGGCGCATCCTGTCCACCGGCGGCACCGCCGCCGCCCTCAAGGCCGCCGGGCTGGCCGTCACCGAAGTCTCCAGCCACACCGGCTTCCCCGAAATCATGGGCGGCCGGGTCAAGACCCTGCACCCGACCATCCACGGCGGGCTGCTGGGCCGCAGCGACACCGACCAGGCCGCCATGCAGGCCCACGGCATTGAGGCCATCGACCTGCTGGCCGTCAATCTCTATCCCTTCGCCGCCACCGTGGCCCGCCCCGGCTGCAGCCTGGATGAGGCGATCGAGCAGATCGACATCGGCGGGCCGGCCATGCTGCGCGCCGCGGCCAAGAACCACGCCCGCGTCTGCGTGCTGTGCGACCCGGGCGACTATGCGGACTTCATCGAGGCACTGCCGGACTGGCCGCAGCTCGAGCAGCGCCGGGCGCTGGCGGTCAAGGCCTACGCCCACACCGCCGCCTACGACGGCCAGATCAGCCAGTGGCTGTCGGCCCAGTCGGCTGCCGGGGCGCTGCCGCCGGTGCTGAACCTCAACCTGGACCAAATCCAACCCCTGCGCTACGGCGAAAACCCGCACCAGGCGGCCGGGCTGTACCGCGAGCGCGGCCGCCCGGCCAGCGGCCTGGCCGGGGCCGAGATCCTGCAGGGCAAGGCCCTGTCCTACAACAACCTGCTCGACGCCGACGCGGCCTGGCAGGCCCTGGCAGGGCTGGGCGACGAGGCGGCCGCCTGCGTGATCGTCAAGCACACCAACCCCTGTGGCGCCGCGCTCGGGGATACGGCGGCAGCCGCTTATCGCGCCGCCCTGGCCTGCGATCCGACCTCGGCCTTCGGTGGCATCATCGCGCTGAACCGCGAGATCGACGCTGCACTCGCCGGCGCCATCACCGAGCGCTTCGTCGAAGTCATCCTGGCCCCGGCGGTCAGTGCGGACGCGCTGGAGATCTTCGGCGCCAAGCCCAACATCCGCGTGATCGTTCCGGCCGCATCACCGGCACAGGGCCTGCAGCTGCGCGCCATCGCCGGCGGCTGGCTGGTCCAGCAGGCCGACCGGTCCGCAGCCGACGAAGCGGACTGGCGCATCCCGACCCGGCGCGAGCCGAGCGCGGCCGAGCTGGCCGACCTGCGCTTTGCCTGGGGCGTGGTCCAGTCGGTGCGCTCCAACGCCATCGTCTATGCCCGCGACCGCGCCACCATCGGCATTGGCGCCGGACAGATGAGCCGGGTCGACTCGGCCCGCATCGGCGCCTGGAAAGCGCGCGACGCCGGCCTGGACCTGAACGGCGGGGTCATGGCTTCGGACGCCTTCTTCCCGTTTGCCGACAGCATCGAGACCGCCGCCGAACACGGCATCCGCGCCGTGATCCAGCCCGGCGGTTCGATGCGCGACCAGGAAGTGATCGACGCCTGCGACCGCCACGGCATCGCCATGATCCTGACCGGGCGGCGCCATTTCCGGCATTAGTCAGGCAGCTTTATCGCCCCCAACATCCGGGGTCGGTCAGAGTGCCTTGCGCTTCAGGGCTTCAGGTGCAGCCGAAGCGCGCAGGGCCGGGCGGACCGAGGGCCGCCGCATGTCTGAGCGGAGCGCCCTTAGGGCGCAGAGCGAGTTCGGCGGACCCCGCCCGGGCCGAGCAGCGCCGGCAGTGCAAGCCTGGCGGTTTTCGGCGCTAGCCGAAAGAAGCCAGGCTGAAGCGTCGATTGAGCGCGTGCAGGGCATCGTCCGCCTGCAAGGCGGGCGACAAACCGTCGCCCTGAAGCGCAAGGCACTCTGACCGACCACGCTACAATGAACAGCGATATAGAAACCTCGGCTTCGTTCCCGAATATGAGTTCCATGAAAGTGCTGATCATCGGCAGCGGCGGGCGTGAGCATGCGCTGGCCTGGAAGGCCGCCCAATCCAGCCTCGTCGACGACGTCCTGGTCGCGCCCGGCAACGCCGGCACGGCGCTGGAGCCCGGAGTGCGCAACGTGGCCATTGCGGTCGAGGATATCGACGGCCTGCTGCAGTTGGCCATCGATGAAAACATACAGCTGACCATCGTCGGTCCGGAAGTGCCGCTGGCGGCCGGCGTGGTCGACCGCTTCAACGAGCGGGACTTACGCTGCTTCGGACCGAACGCCGGCGCGGCCCAGTTGGAATCTTCCAAGGCCTTCGCCAAGGCCTTCATGGCCCGCCACGCCATCCCCACCGCGGCTTATGCCGTGGTCGATACGGTCGCCGACGGCATGGACAAGGCCAAGGCCATCGGCTTTCCGCTGGTGCTCAAGGCCGACGGCCTGGCCGCCGGCAAGGGCGTGGTCATCGTCGAGGACGAGCAACAGGCCGAAACGACACTTCAGGACATGCTGAGCGGCAACGCCTTCGGCGCCGCTGGTCACCGCGTGGTGGTCGAGGAATTCCTGGTCGGCGAGGAAGCCAGCTTCATCGTCATTGCCGAAGGCGAACGCGCCGTGCCGCTGGCCTCCAGCCAGGACCACAAGCGCCGCGACGACGGCGATCTTGGTCCCAACACCGGCGGCATGGGCGCCTACTCGCCGGCCCCGGCAGTCGATCAAGCCATGCACGAGCGCATCATGGCCGAGGTCATCCAGCCGACCTTGCAGGGCATGGCCGCCGACGGCCATCGCTTCACCGGTTTTCTCTACGCCGGGGTGATGCTCACCGACGCCGGACCCAAGGTGCTCGAGTTCAACGTGCGCTTCGGCGACCCGGAAACCCAGCCCATCCTCATGCGGTTGCAGTCCGACCTGGTCCAGACCCTGCTGACCGTGCTCGACGGGCGCATCGACGAGGTCGAGCTGGAATGGGATCCGCGCACCGCCCTCGGCATCGTGGTCGCCGCCGGCGGCTACCCGGACGCTTATGCCAAGGGCAAGGTGATCAGCGGACTCGATGCCGTGCCGACGGCCGAGATCAAGGTCTTCCACGCCGGCACCCGCATGGACGGCGATCAAGTCGTCACCAGCGGCGGGCGCGTGTTGTGCGTGACCGCGCTGGGCGACAGCGTGGCGGAGGCCCAGGCGAGAGCGCTGGACTGGGCAGGCCGGATCGGATTCGACGGCGCGTTTTATCGCCGAGATATCGGACATCGCGCCATCGCCAGGGCATCCAATGATTGAACCGCAGATCAACGCAGATCAACGCAGATATGCGTCCTGCGATCTTTTCATCCGCGTTCATCCGCGTTCATCTGCGGTTTCAAAGCGATTTTCCTGAGCGATGGACGTCTCCCACCTCCTTGACGACCTCAACGACGCCCAGCGCCAGGCGGTGACCGCCGAGGACGGGCATCTGCTGGTGCTGGCCGGGGCCGGTTCGGGCAAGACGCGGGTGCTGGTGCACCGCATCGCCTGGCTGATCCAGGTCCACCACGTCTCGCCGATGAGCCTGCTGGCGGTGACGTTTACCAACAAGGCCGCCGGCGAGATGCGCGGGCGGGTGGGGCGGCTGCTGAACCTGAGGCCCGACGGGCTGTGGATCGGCACCTTTCACGGCATCTGTCACCGCCTGCTGCGCATGCATGCCGCCGAAGTGGGCTTGCCCGACACCTTCCAGATTCTCGACTCCGAGGACCAGTACCGCCTGGTCCGCCGCGTGATCCGCGACATGGAACTCGACGAGGGCGAGCATCCGCCGCGCCAGGTGCAGGGCTTCATCAATTCGCACAAGGAAGAAGGCCGCAGGCCGAAGCAGATCGAGCATTTCGACCGCAGCTTTCAGGCCCGCCAGGTCGAGATCTACCAGCGCTACCAGGACTACTGCGAGCGCTCCGGCCTGGTCGACTTCGCCGAACTGCTGCTGCGCACGGTCGAACTGCTGCGCGACCGTCCGGATCGACGCGCCCACTACCAGGACCGCTTCGGCCACATCTTGATCGACGAGTTCCAGGACACCAACACCCTGCAGTACGCGCTGGTGCGCCTGCTGGCCGGTGAGAAAAACCGCCTGTTCGTGGTCGGCGACGACGACCAGTCGATCTACGGCTGGCGCGGGGCGCGGGTCGAGAACGTCGCCCACTTCAACCGCGATTTCCAGCCCGAGATCATCCGCCTGGAGCAGAACTACCGCTCCACGCGCACCATCCTCGAGGCGGCCAACCGGGTCATCGACCACAACGACGACCGCATGGGCAAGAACCTGTGGACCGAGGGCGAGCAGGGCGAGCCGATCCGCCTGTTTGGCGCCTACAACGCAGAGGAAGAAGCCGAGTTCGTCATCGCCCGTATCCAGGACTGGATCAACCAGGGCGGGCGGCCCTCGGATGCTGCTGTGCTGTACCGCTCCAACGCCCAGTCGCGCCTGTTCGAGCAGGTGCTGCTGCGCGAGGACATCCCCTACCGCGTCTACGGGGGCTTACGCTTTTTCGAGCGCGCCGAGATCAAGGACGCCATGGCCTACCTGCGCCTGATCCACAACCCGCACGACGACACGGCCTTCGAGCGCGTGATCAACGTGCCGGCGCGCGGCATCGGCGAGCAGACCGTGGCGCGCATCCGCGAACACGCGCGCGCTCACGGGCAGTCGCTGGGCCAGGCCACCACCGAACTGATCGCCCAGGGCGGGCTGCCGCCGCGCGCCGCACGCTCGGCCGCGGTCTTCCTGCAGCTGATCGAGCAGCTGGTCAAGGCGACCGAGTCGGCCAGCCTGGCCGAAACCGTCAGCGCCGTGGTGCGCCAGTCGGAGCTGGTCGCCTGGTACCAGGGCCGCGAACCGGCCGACCGCGCCGAGGCGCGCGAGGAGAACCTGGCCGAACTGGTGCGCGCCGCCGACAGCTTTCACCAGCCATTCGAGGACGAGCAGGCCGGCTTGAGCGTCATGGCCTCGTTCCTGTCGCAGGCCGCACTGGAGGCCGGCGAGCACCAGGCCGAGCGCTGGGAAGACTGCGTGCAGCTGATGACCCTGCACTCGGCAAAGGGCCTGGAGTTTCCGCTGGTGTTCCTGGCCGGCATGGAGGAAGGCCTGTTTCCGCACCAGAAATCGATCGAGGAGCCCGGCCGCCTGGCCGAAGAACGCCGCCTGTGCTACGTGGGCATGACCCGGGCCATGCAGCGGCTCTACGTCACCCACGCCGAGTCGCGCCAGACCTATGGCCAGACCAATTTCTCCCGGCCCTCGCGCTTCATCGCCGAAATTCCCGACAGCCTGGTCGAATCCATCCGTCCCGGCTTCCGCGCCAGCCCCGCGACCGCCGGCGGCGGACCCAGGCCTGAATCCGGCGGGCTTCGTCTGGGCGCGCCGGTCCGTCACGCCAAGTTCGGCTTCGGCACGGTGGTCAGCCTGGAAGGCCAGGGACCCAATGCGCGCATCCAGGTCAATTTCGAAAGCGCCGGCAGCAAGTGGCTGGTGCTGGCTTATGCCAATCTCGAACTGGTGGCGTAAGGCTGAAAAAAACAAGTAACCGCGGATGAACGCAGATCAACGCGGATGTATAACAAAGCGGAAATTTTTACCTGCGTGCATGTGCGTTCATCTGCGGCAAGGGCCTTTACAAGGAGCTGAATCATGACCCGCACCCACTGGCACAAGAACATCCCGGACCGCGAGCGCCTGATCTTCGCCCTCGACGTGCCCGATGTCGAACAGGCCTTGCAGCTGGTGGACCGGCTGGACGACGCGGTGGTGTTTTACAAGATCGGGCTGGAGCTGTTCATGAGCGGCGCCTACTTCGAGCTCGCCGCCGAGCTGAAAGGCCGCGGCAAGCGCGTGTTCGCCGATCTCAAGCTGTTCGACATTCCGGCCACGGTCGGCCGCGCAGTGGCGCAACTGGCCCGGCACGAGGTCGACTTCCTGACCGTTCACGGCAACGACGCCATGCTCGAGGCCGCTGTAGCGGCCGGCGGCAAGACCGGCATCCTGGCCGTCACCGCGCTCACCAGCCTTGACCGCGGCGATCTCGACGACCTGGGCTTTGCCTGCGACGTCGAGGCGCTGGTGCTGTCGCGCGCGCGCCGGGCGCTGGCGCTGGGCTGCGCCGGGGTGGTGTCATCCGGTCTGGAAGCGCAGGCCCTGCGCGCGGATGTGGATCATGCGCTGGTCGTGGTCTGTCCCGGCATTCGCCCGGTCGACAATCGCGAACAGGACGGTAGCGACCAGAAGCGCACCTTGTCGGCCGCGCAGGCGCTCGCCGGCGGTGCCGATTATCTCGTGGTGGGACGGCCGATCCGCGACGCCGAAGACCCGCGTGCCGCGGCGCTGTCGATCCAGGAAGACATAAACAGTTTTTTCAAGTAGTTATATCGATCTCATAAAAGCACTTGCCAAGAACCTGACTTTACCCTATGATCGCGCTTGAGGATTACATCGCACTGTAACTCTCGCTCGACAATCAACAACAGTGCGCCCAGTAACAGGGCGCGAAAGCCAAATTCCGGGGACTCCGGGTCAAGGCGCTCCGCAAGATGCATGGAGCGCCTTTTTTTTCGTCCCGGAGCCGGGGCCTGAGCCGGCGCAGGCGGGTGTTACACTTTCGGCTCTTTGTTCGCAGCATCGGGCCATGCCCCAACGCAGCCGCTACCGCCGTTTCCTGTTGATCATCCAGGCAATCTGGTTCAGCCTGCTGCGGCGCCTGCTGCATCTCTGGGTCAGGGCGCGGGTCGTGCCAGAAGACCTCGGCGAGCTTGAACTCGATCCGGACCTGCCGACGTTTTACGTTCTCGACAACAGCGCCTTGTCCTCGGTCCTGATCACCGACCATCTGTGTCGCACCCAGGGCTGGCATCGCCTGCATCGCGGCTTCAAGGCGGGAGACATCCATCTGCCGCGTTCCTACGGCGCCGATCGGCGCTACCGCGGACTGTTCGTCCGCACCCCGGAGCGCCAGCGCCATGACCCCATCATCCGCCAGCTCGTCGACCAGGCGTCGGCCCAGCGCGGGCTGAAAATCCAGGTGGTTCCGGTGACGGTCCTGATCGGACGCGCGCCCGACAACGAAGCCGGCTTCCTGAAGATCCTGTTTTCGGAAAACTGGGAGCTGGGCGGACGCGTCCGGCGCCTGTTCGCGACCCTGATCAACGGGCGCGCCACGATGGTCCAGTTCGGCCAGCCTATCCGGCTGGATGACGTGCTTGAAGGGACGACGGACGCCGGCACGGCCCTGGCCCGGCTCAGCCGAATCCTGCGTGTCCACTTCAAGCGGGTCAAGACGGCTGCCATTGGCCCGGACCGATCACATCGGCGAACCCTGGTCGAAAAAGTCATCAAGAGCGAAGCGGTGCAGCTGGCGATCGACGCCAAGGCCAAGCGCGACGGCATCGACCACGAACGCGCCGAGCGCGTCGCCCGCCAATACGCACGCGAAATCGCCGCGGACTATTCCTACTCGGTGGTGCGCATCCTGGATCTGCTGCTGACCTGGTTCTGGAACCGGATCTACCGCGGCGTCAACGTCAAGCACTTCCGCGCCTTCCGTGAAGCCTCGCCCGGCTATGAAATCGTTTACGTGCCCTGCCATCGCAGCCATATCGATTATCTGCTGCTGAGCTACCTGCTTTACTACCGCGGCTTCGTGCCGCCGCATATCGCCGCCGGCGTCAATCTGAACATGCCGCTGATCGGTCCCCTGCTGCGCCGCGGCGGCGCCTTTTTCCTGCGCCGTTCGTTCCGCGCCCAGCCCTTGTACGCCGCCGTGTTCAACCAGTACGTGTCGCTGATCCTGAGCCGCGGCGTGGCGCTGGAGTACTTCATCGAGGGGACACGCTCGCGCACCGGCAGGCTGCTGCCGCCGCGGGCCGGCATGCTGTCGATCACGGTGCGCGCCTTCCTGCGCTATCGCAACCGGCCGGTACTGTTCCAACCGGTCTACATCGGCTACGAGCGGCTGGCCGAAGGCAACTCCTATATCTCGGAGTTGTCCGGCCAGCAGAAAAAGGCCGAGTCCCTGTCCGATCTGCGCAACGTCATCAACATCCTGCGCAAGAACTACGGCGAAGTCACGGTGAGCTTCGCCGAACCGGTAATGCTGAACGAGCATCTGGAGGCGCACGCGCCGGATTGGGAACAGCAGGACTATGCCATGGACAGCAAGCCCGAATGGCTGCCTCGACTGGTGGATGATCTGGCCGAACGCATCCTGGTCAACATCAACCGCTCCGCCCATCTCAACCCGGTCAACCTGCTCGCCATCGCCCTGCTGGCCAGCCGCAAGCATGCCCTGGACGAGGAGGATCTGGAACAGCTGCTGGGCCTGCTGCAGGGCATCGTCAAGCAAAGCGGCTACGGCGAACGCATCACCATAACCGATCTCGAGCCCGGACAGATCATCGAGTACGGACTAGAGATGGGGCTGATCGAAAGGCATGTGCACCGGCTGGGGAACATCATCCGCACCGACGCCACCTCGGCCGTCCTGCTGACCTACTTCCGCAACAACGTTGCCCACCTGCTGGCCATGCCGGCCTGGATTGCCTGCTGCTTCCTCAACGTCCAGCGCATCCGACGCTCCCGCCTGCACCAGTTGACGGCCACCGTTTATCCGTTCCTGAAGCGCGAGCTGTTTCTGCCCTGGGATCCGGCCGACCTTGAGCCGGTCACCGATCACTGCGTCGATACGCTGATCAATCTGGGCCTGCTCAGGCAATACGGGGATCGGCTGCAGCGGGCGCCCGGGGGCAGCGACCAGACCTACTACCTGCGGCTGCTGGCCAACAGCATGGTCCAGACCTTTGAGCGCTACTTCATCACGGTCTCGATTCTGGCCAAGAACGGCTCCGGCCAACTGACCCGGCAACAGCTGGAACAACTCTGCATCCTCTCCGCCCAGCGGATTTCACTGCTGCACGAATTCGAGGCGCCCGAGTTCTACGACAAGACCCTGTTCAAGCTCTTCATCGAATCGCTCAACGAGACAGGCATCCTGAAGCGGGACGAGGAGGGGCGACTGGTCTTCGACCAGCGACTGGAGCAGTTCGCCCGCGACGCACGACTGATCCTCGACAAGGAGGTCCGCCACGCCATCATCCAGGTCACCCCCGAGGTCCTGGAACTGGAAAACCGGGCCGCCGCCTGAACCCCGGGGTTCAGGCGTCCAGATCCGGAATCAGCTTGCTTTCCCAGTAAGTGATCTGATCGCGCAGTCTCAGCTTGCGCTTCTTCATGCGCCGCAGCTGCAGCTGGTCGGTGGACGGCGATTCGGCAAGATGCCGGATGGCATCGTCGAGGTCACGATGCTCCTGTCGCAAGGCCATCAAACGGGACTGGATCGACGGTTGCTCCGCGGACATCGATTTCCCCTCCTGATGGTTGATGGATCGAGCCTTGCCGTGCCCTGAGTTTAGTCCAGTTCAGGCGATGGCGCATCCGCTCGCTGCCGACAAGCCTGGCCTTGCCGTACTTGCCCGGGCGACTGAAATGGATGGACAATGAAGGCCGGCACTACAGGAGCCCGGCCATGCGTCAACCCATGATATTCATGCTGGCGGCAAGCCTGCTGCTGGCGGCCTGCTCTTCGGTCAACCAGGACATTCAGGTCCCCGACGGCGAGCTCGTCGATGGCAGCCTGGCCAGCGTCAACGGCCGCATCGAGGTCGGCACCGACAGCCGGGTCAGCGGTGGCCTGGCCAACGTCAATGGCCGCATCACCACGGGCCCGGGTAGCCAGGTTGGTGACATCCGCAACGTCAACGGCCGTATCAGCATCGGCCGCACAGCACAAACCGGATCGATCGAGACCGTCAACGGCGCGCTGAGCATCGGTGAATCTTCCACGATCAACGGCGCGGTCAGCAGCGTTAACGGAAGTATCAGCACCGGACCCCAGTCGCTGGTCCTGGGCCCAGTGAGCAGCGTCAACGGCCCGATTCAACTGGCCGACGGGACACGCGTAGACGGGCTGGTTTCGTCGACCAACGGACTGATCCGCCTGCACCAAAGTCAGGCCGGGGGAATCGAGACATCCCGGGGCTCGATCGAGCTGCTGGACGGCAGCGAGATCGCCGGCGGACTGCGGGTCAAGCCGGCAAGCCCGGGCGATCGCGGCCGGCCGCGCATCGTGATCGGGGCCGGCACCCGCGTCGAGGGCCCACTGGAATTCGAGCGTGAGGTCCTGCTCTACGTCCACGAGACGGCCAGCATCGGGCCGGTCAGCGGTGCCGAGGTTCTGTTCTTCAGCGAGGACATCCCGCGCAGCGCCGACTGAATGCCGGCGCCCGGGGTTGAGGGTGTCAGTTGTAGAGAACGCCGCGGTGACGCAACCAGCCGCCGCCGCCCGGTTGGGCGGGATCGGCATGGGTCAGGGCGAGTTCGCCGCCGGCACCATGGAACTCGTAGCGGCCGTGAAAGGCCAGAATGTCACCGCGTTCGACGGGCAACCGACCGACGTCGCCGACGCGGTGCTGCACCACCAGACTGAAGTCCGAGTTGATACGGACCTGGAAACGCTGTACCCGCGCATCGCCGCCGAGTTCGCGCACCACCGTTCCATGGCCGCTGACCCAGACCCCGGTTCGCCCCTGGGCGAAGGCGGACTCCAGGGCGTCGTTGTTCGGCAAGTCATCGCCGCCACAGCCGGCAAGCAGAACAACGGCCGCGAGACCGAACAGGGCACAGAGTCTGGATTTCAGCAACACGAAGACGCCTCGTTCAAGAGTGCCACTAACGTGAGCATAGCAGATCGAGACGGGCGAACCCTTGCTGCCGGCCTGGCGCATTCCATCGCCGAACGCCGGTGCCGAGCGGCCACGACGCGAGCCGACGAGATCAGCGCTTGAGCTGCTTGCGGAAGCGCTCCAGGGCGGCCAGCTGGGCCATGGCCTGGGCCAGCTGGGCCTGGGCCTGGGCGACTTCCATGCCGGCGGAGCGATCGGCGATGGCGCGCTCGGCCTCTTCCTTGGCCTTCAGCGCCGCCGCCTCGTCAAGGTCCCCGGCGCGCTGCGCCGTATCCGACAGCACGGTCACCACGTGGGGCTGGATTTCCAGCAGACCGCCGGTGATGAAGTAGAACTCCTCACCACCTTCCGGCAGGATGACACGGACCTGCCCGGGACGCAGCCGGGTCAGCAGGGGCGCGTGGCGCGGGGCGATACCGATATCGCCCTCCTCAGCCGGGACGATGACCATCGCCGCGTTGCCGGAGAAGATCTCGGCCTCGGCGCTGACGATGTCGCAGTGGATGGTGGAAGCCATGTGCTAACCCCGAATAGTGATGCGTGTGCTCAGGCCGCCTTCTCGAGCAGCTTCTCGCCCTTCTCGACCGCCTCGTCGATGGTGCCGACCATGTAGAAGGCCTGCTCCGGCAAGTGGTCGTACTCGCCGTCGACGATGCCCTTGAAGCCGCGAATGGTTTCCTTCAGCGACACGTAGACGCCGGGCGAGCCGGTGAAGACTTCGGCGACGAAGAACGGCTGCGAGAAGAAGCGTTCGACCTTGCGCGCGCGCGCCACCGTCTGCTTGTCTTCTTCCGACAATTCATCCATGCCCAGAATGGCGATGATGTCCTTGAGTTCCTTGTAGCGCTGCAGCGTGCCCTGCACCTTGCGCGCGACGTCGTAGTGCTCCTGGCCGACGACCAGCGGATCGAGCTGGCGCGAGGTCGAGTCCAGCGGGTCCACGGCCGGGTAGATCCCCAGCTCGGCGATGTTGCGCGACAGTACAACGGTCGCGTCCAGGTGAGCAAAGGTGGTGGCCGGCGAGGGGTCGGTCAGGTCGTCGGCCGGAACGTACACGGCCTGGATCGAGGTGATCGAGCCGGTCTTGGTCGAGGTGATGCGCTCCTGCAGGGCGCCCATTTCCTCAGCCAAGGTGGGCTGGTAACCCACGGCGGACGGCATACGGCCGAGCAGCGCCGAGACTTCCACCCCGGCCAGGGTGTAGCGGTAGATGTTGTCGATGAACATCAGCACGTCGCGGCCTTCGTCGCGGAAGTACTCGGCGATGGTCAGGCCGGTCAGGGCCACGCGCAGCCGGTTGCCCGGCGGCTCGTTCATCTGGCCGTAAACCAGGGCCACCTTGTCGAGTACGTCCGACTCCTTCATCTCGTGGTAGAAGTCGTTGCCCTCGCGGGTGCGCTCACCCACGCCGGCGAACACCGAGTAACCGGAATGCTCGATGGCGATGTTGCGGATCAGTTCCATCATGTTCACGGTCTTGCCCACGCCGGCGCCGCCGAACAGGCCGACCTTGCCGCCCTTGGCGAACGGGCAGATCAGGTCGATGACCTTGA
>SKKM01000167.1 GCA_007121485.1 Wenzhouxiangella sp.
CGCATCGAACTGCTGCGCCTGGCCAGCGAACTCGGCGCGCTGGCGCACTGGAGCCCGGCACGCCTGGATCGCCACGTCAGGATCGGCGAAGGCTGGCATCACGTTGAAAGCAGCATGGCCGCAGGGCGCGGTCTGCTGCTGGTCAGCGGTCACCTGGGCAACTGGGAAATCCTCAACCTGGAAATGTCGCGCCGAGTCGACATGGTGACCCTGTACCTGGCCCCGGACAAGCCGGCAGTCGATCACTTCATTACCCGTGCCCGCAGCCGCTTTGGCGGCCGGATGGTGGCCAGCGGCAGCGCGTCCATGCGCGAACTGTTGCGTCAACTGCGCAACGGCGGCGCCGCCGGCATCGCCGCCGATATCCAGCCCAAGCAGGGCGAAGGGGTGTTCGTGCCGTTCTTCGGCCATGCCGCGCTGACCATGACGCTGGTCAATCGACTGGCGCGCAAGACCGGCTGCGCCGTGGTCTTCTGCCGGGCCGAGCGACAGCCGCGCGGACAGGGCTGGGTCCTGTCGTTCACGCCGGCCAGCGACGCGATCGGCGGAGACGAACCGGTCGCATCATTGGCAGAGATGAACGACTGGCTGGCCGACAGCATCCGCCAGGCGCCGGCGCAGTACCTGTGGATTTACAAGCGCTTCAGTCGAAGACCGCCCGGCGAACCGCGCTTCTATTCCTGACCGGTCTTTTCATCGCCGGCTGCCGGGGGCTGCCGGATCAGGAAAAAACGATCAGGCCGCGGCCTTGGCCTCGGACGGCGCGCCAGCGGTTGGCTCGTTCCAGGCCAGCAGCATGCGCGCCAGCGCCGGCAGCAGAAGCATGGCGCCGACCATGTTCATGATGAACATGAAGGCCAGCAGCACACCCATGTCGGCCTGGAACTGCAGCGCCGAGAACAGCCAGGTGCCCACACCCACGGCCAGGGTGATGGCGGTAAAGAACACGGCGCGGCCGGTCAGGCGCAGGGTGCGCAAATAGGCCTCATCCAGACTGTAGCCTTCCTGCATGAAGCTGCGCATGCGGCTGAAGATGTAGATACCGTAGTCGACCCCGATACCCACGCCCAGCGCCACGACCGGCAGCGTATTGACCTTCAGGCCGATGCCCATGAAGGCCATCAAGGCATAGGCCAGATAGCTGACCAGGACCAGCGGGAGGACGATGCAGGCGGTGCCCAGCACGGTGCGGAAGGTGATCAGACACAGCACAATGATTGCGGCATAGACGAACAGCAACATGGGGGTCTGCGCGGCCCGGACGACTTCGTTGGTCGCCGCCATCACGCCAACGTTACCGGTTGCCAGGCGGAAGCGCAGGCATTCGTCGCAAGGCACGCCTTCCTGCGTCACCAGATCTTCGACCACGCCGCCGGCCGGGACGAAATCCAGGTCGTCGACGAAGATTTCCTCGCGCAGGTCGCGTACGGCGTTGATCACGCGGATGATGGTGTCGGCCTTGTGGTCGGTGGTAAAGACCATGATCGGCATGGCGCTGCAGTCTTCGTTGAGCAGGCCGGTGGCCGTTTCGATGTCCTGCAGGTTCTGGCGCATGATGAACTGATTGCGCGGCAGCACCTTCCAGCGCAGGTTGCCTTCGTTCCAGCCGGCGTTGACGACCTTGGCCACCATCGGCAGCGACACCACCTGCTGCACACCTTCGACATTGGCCATGCGCCAGGAGAAGCGATCGATTGCCTCCATGACGGGGAAGGACTCCGTGCAGGCCTCCGGCACCGTCTCGGCAATGATGGAAATCAGGTCGGTGCCCAATGCGAAGCGGTCGGCGATCAGGCGGGCATCCTGGTTGTAGCGCGCATCGACACGCAGCTCCGGCACACCGGGCTGGGAGTCGCCGATCTGCATGTCCTGGGCCTTGATGAAGGCCAGGGCAAACAGCGTCGCTCCAACCAGGACGGCGATGGTCGCCACGCGCGGCCGGGTGAAGCTGGCGATGATGTTCCAGACGACGCTGGTCTTGCTCCCGTTTTCGTACTGGCGCTCGCGGAACTTGTCGGCATTGCGCAAGCGCACGTACGACAGCAGGATGGGCAGCAGCAGCAGGTTGGTGAAGATGATGACCGCCACCCCGATGCTGGCGGTAATGGCCAGCTCCTGGATGATCCGAATATTGATCAGCAGGATGGTCAGGAAGCCGATGGTGTCACTGATCAGGGCGATCGAACCGGGCGCGAGCAGACGCGCGAAGGTGCGCTTGGAGGCTTCAAGGCTGGATATGACGGGGATGTCTTCCAGGCGATGCCCATCCTGGGCCAGCCCGACCGGCGAATGGCCCGCGAACAGTTTCTCGGCGTTCCAGCCGGAGATCATCTGCACCCCGTGACTGACCCCGATCGCGAACACCAGGAAGGGCGTCAGGATGTTCATCGGATCCATGCCGAACCCGAGGATGCTGAGCAGGCCGAGCTGCCAGATCACGGCGGTGACCGAGCACACCAACGGCAAGACAGTCAGCGAGATCGACCGCGAGTACATGAACAACAGCAAGGCGGTAATGACAAAAGCCACGCCGAAGTAGGCGACCACGCCACGGGCGCCGTCGGCGATATCACCGACCACCTTGGCAAAGCCGATAATGTGGACGGTATAGCCCTCGCCTTCAAAATCGGTCCGAATCGACTCCAGGCGGCTGGCTACGTCCTGGTAATCGAGCACCTCGCCGGTGGACGGATCGATCTCGAGCAGGTTGGCCTGGACCAGCGCGCCGGAGAAATCCTCGGCCACCAGCCGGCCCAGCTCGCCGGAGGCGACGATATTGCTGCGCACGATCTCGAAGGCTTGCCGGGAGGGGGCAAAGTCGGCCGGAATCACATTGCCGCCAGCGAACCCGTCCTCGATGATCTCGACGAAACGGACGTTGGGCGTGAAGATCGATCGCACGCTGGCGCGATCGACGCCGGGCACGAAGAAAACACGGTTGGTGATGTCTTCGAAGCGTTCGAAAAATTCGTCGGTGAACATGTCACCGTCTTCGGCCATCAGGGCGACCATGACCCGGTTGGCGCCGCCGAACTCCCGTTCATACTCCATGAAGGTCTGCATGAACTTGTGATCGAGCGGCAACTGCTTGTGGAACCCCGCGTCGACGCGCAGCTGCACGAGGAAAAACGCCATGACCACGGTGCCGATCAGGAAGACCAGCAGGACGAGTGGCCTGATCGAGAACAGGACGTCGGCGACGCGCCGACTGAAGGTCGTCACCTCACTCATGGCTCAACCCGTCAGCACCGCCGAACAGGATCTTTCCTTCAGGCCCCCAAGCCACCGTCACCAAGTCTGGACCCAGGCGATCAGTACTGATCTCCGCGGTCCCGCTGGCGAGGTCCAGCAGCAGCCTCGTCGAGCCTGAACCAACCAGGAAAACCCGCCCTTCATCGTAATGGATGCCGCCCTTGAGCGTGGAGCGAAGGCCCAGATCGAGCACTTCCCAGTCGTCGCCGAAATTGTCGCTGATCTGGACGAAGCCGCGCAGGCCGAAAGCCACGATGCGACCGTCCTCACCGGCCAGCAAACCGAACATGGAACCCTGGTAGGGAAACATGAAGGATTCCCAGGTCTCACCGCCATCGGTCGAGCGAAAACCGAAACCGCGCTCGGCCGCAATCATTTGGCGTCCGTCACCCAGATCGACAAAAGCATTGAGGTGGCACTCCATGAACTGGTAGCAGCCCTGGTCGAAGCCGAAGGCATCGTCGTCGCCCCAGTCGTCATCGTCGTCCCAGGGACCGTCCGTGCCGAACTCGTCATCGTCCCAGTCCTCGTCGCGCCAGTCGTCGTCCTCGAAGCCTTCCATGACCTCGGCCGCCTGCGCCGCCGCCTCCCAGTCGATCGCCTCACTGACCACCAGGTCGGCCATGTCCAGCACCTCCCAGTTGCGGCCCGCATCTTCGGTGCGCATGAACAGGCCGAAAGCACCAATGGCAAGGCCTGAAGATTGATCGAAGAAGTGCACGTCGAGCAGTGGCTTCTCCCACTCAGGCTCGAAATGCTGCAGCGCCCAGGTCTGGCCGAAATCGTAGCTGTGGAGAATGGTGCTGTCGTGGCCCACCGCCCACAGACGGTCGTTGGCGTAGGTCACCCGCGTCATTGTCGCCTGCGCCGGCACGAACTGCGCTTGCTCCCAGTTCACGCCATCGGTGGACAGCAGCACGTGGCCCCGTTCACCCACGGCAACCCAGTTCCGCGAGGTGCGGACCATGTCCAGCACCAGGGACTGGGTGGCCAGGGGCACCCGGTCGGCCGGCCGTGGCAGTTCATGCACGGGTTGGGCGTAGACCAGCGACGCCGCCAGGAGCAGGCAGCCCAGCAGCGGCAACCTGGGCGACTTCCCAACGGAAGCCGCCCTGTTGCGCGCCGGACGGGTCACCGAGGAGTTCAACCGCAGCCCTGAGTCGCCAGCCGGACTCGACTCTACCGACGACCACGCACCCGCAGAGCCTGCGGGGTGTAGTCGCTGGGATTGAGTTGCATGGTGAAGACCGCTACCGGCTCCTGGTTGTCCAGACCATTGACGATGTAGCGCCCGGACTGCAGATCCATCGAGGACTCCAGCGTCGCCCACAAGGTCGGAATTTCGTAGAAGTTGATGGTGTGAGCCTCCGACAGGCGCCACAGGTTGCCGCGCTGGTCGTAGTGATCGATAACCGCGATCTGGTAGCTGTCGGCGTCGATGTA
>SKKM01000276.1 GCA_007121485.1 Wenzhouxiangella sp.
AACCGGCGGTTCTACAACCGGCCTGCGGTCGCCAGGCTCAAGCCCAGCAGCCAGCACGACGTCGGCCCCTAGCAAGAGCCGCGGTTACGCAGTTCCCAGGGTACCGAGCTCCCTGGCTCAGAAGGTTCTCGCCACGGTGGCGGTGATCCGGTTTTCGCGATAGTCGAAACCGGCACCGTCGCCAGTGGAGTCACGCCGCTGATACAGGTAGTTCAGGCCGGCGCTGATCTGCGGCGTGATACGGCGCTCCAGGCCGACCCGCGCCCGGTAGATGGTGTCGTTGCGATCCGGAAGATCGGCGAATTTGCGATCCTGCCAGCTGAACTCCCCGTTGACGCGCGTGCGCGGCATCCACTGCCAGCCCGTGGTCACGCGCACACCTTGCGAACGGTCGCTGCCGCGCAGCACGCCGCGGTCGCGGCGCTCGTCGAATACCCGGGCGGTGATGGTGCTGCGCGGCCGGTCGACAGTCATGCCGAGCGAAAAGCGCTGGCTCAGGAAGACCCCGGTCAGCAGATCCGGCGGGTCTAGATCATCGTCCAGGTCGGGATCGAACGGCTCGTCGGTGCCCGGCACGAGGAAGAAGCCCGAGCGCAGGTTGACCGTCTGCAGGCTTTCGGTGTAGTCGGCGAACAGTCGACCATCACGCAGCCGGTGGCTGAGACTGCCGCCATAGGTGCGACCGAAAAAACGCTCGCCAAAGAAGACTTCGGCAGAGGTCCGCGCGGAAGGCGTCCATTCGACCCCGGTACGCCAGGAGCTGCCGCTGGGTCCACCGCTGTCCAGGTCCTCCTCAAAGCGGTTGTTGTCGTATCCCACCGCCCCGAACAGGTTGAGGCGCGGGGAGTACAGCCAGCGCACCAGTGCTTCGGCGGTTTGCAGCGTCACCGTGACGCCGTCGTCGAAATCGGTTTCGTTGCGGTCGAACGACAGGTCCCAGCCGATTCGCGAGAAGGCCGGTCCGCTGTTGACCTCGGCCCGGACCTGGTGGCGCGTCGAACTGTTGTCGCGCACGGCCGAATCGTCGTAATCGACCAGAGCGAAGATGTAGCGCAGTTCGGCGCTGGCCGTATCGCCAAAGCGCTGCCGGTATACCGGGCTGATGTCGAAGTCGAACACATCGAAGCGATCGACGTCACGGTTGACCAGGTCGCCGCTGACGCCGCTTCGGGAGCGCTGGCGCTGGAAGTAGCGCGCCGAGCTTTCCAATGCGAAGCGCTCGGGCACCAGCACGACCTCGCCATCTGCGCGCAGGCGGTGAAATCCCTTCTGGTCGCTCTCGGACCAGTAGGCCACGCCGAAAAAGCTGTACTCGGCGCTCAGCCTGGACTGCACGCCGTCGCGCAAGGCGGCGATGGAGGCATCCAGCGTGGTGGCCCACTCACCGTCTTCTTCGCCGCGCGGCTCGAGGGCGATGTTGTCCGAGTAGACCTGCCCCAGTTCCACCTCGGGACTGAACACCCAGCCTGGACCGTCGGCCAGCGCCACGGAACCGGCCATGAAGCAGCCGCCGAGAACAGCGCCGATCCCCACCGCGCGCGTCAACTTGCCGGTCGTCTCTTTCATCTTCGGGCCTGCTGGAATCAGAATCGAGTTTCGGGAATCACCAGAACGTCGCCGGGCAGCATCTGCACGTTGGCGCTGATGTCTCCGCGGTTGACCAGATCGCTCAGGCGCACCCGAAACTGGCGGGTCTCGCCATTGACGGTGCGCTGGATGACGGCGCGGTTGCCGGCGGCGAATTCGGTCAGGCCGCCGACGGCGATCATCACGTCCAGCGCCGTCATGTTGTCGCGATACTCGATCGCCTGCGGGTTGGCCGCCTGGCCGATCACCCGTACCTGGCGGCTGAACGGCAGGGCGATGCTGTCGACCAGCACGGTGACGGTCGGCTCGCGGATGAACTCGGCCAGTGCCTGCTCGAGATCGCGCGCCAGTTCAACCGGCGTCTTGCCGGCGGCCTGCATGTCTTCGACCAGCGGGGTGGTGATGCGGCCATCCGGCCGCACCGGCACGGTGGCCGACAGGTCGCCGTGGCGCCAGACGGTCACGTTGAGCCGATCCCCCGGGCCGATGACGTAGTCGGGCACGGCCTGCCCCTCCAGCACTGCCGGCGCTTCCGGCAGGCTGCCGGCAGTCTGACAGGCGGTCAGCAGCAGAACAGACAACAAGACCAGGCCCAGATGGAGCGGGCCGCGGGCAGGCAAAAGCATGAACTTCGTCCCCATAACTATCTCCCAATGCGCGGTTTCTCTCAACAACCCCGCTACCTTAGCCGATTCGTCACGCCGGGGGAAGCTTGCGATGCGCGATCGGCAGCCCTACCGCCCGGTCAGCGCTGGGAAACCTGCTGCGCCAGTTCGTGCCGGCGGATCTTGGCGTTGTGGCGGATGTCGACGGGAAAGCCCTTGCTGAACTCGATGCGCTCGATGCCAAAGCGGGCGATGAGGTCGCGAACCGCGGGCAGGATGTTTTCGCGATCAGCGCCCGGATCGGGCTCGATGACCACGGCCGGGACCTGCCGCCCGGGCTCGCCGATGCCGACCAGGGCGCTGCGGTAGACGCCGGGAACGGCGTTGACCGGGCCCTCGATGCACTCGGTGTACAGCTCGCCCTCGGTCGTGCGCACGCGTTCGGACTTGCGCCCACAGAACCACAGCCGGCCCTGCTCGTCCTGCCAGCCCAGGTCGCCCATGCGATGCCAGACGCGGCCTTTTTCATCGGTCATCTTGGCTTCGCGGGTCTGGCGCTCGCGCTCCCAGTAGGTGTCGGTGACGGTGGGGCCGTACACGCAGATCTCGCCGATCTCGCCCGGTTGCACGTCGACCGCCTGCTCGGCCAGGTCGATGGCCCGGTCGTTGATGGCGATCACGCGCACCTCGTTGGCCGCCAGCGGCTTGCCGACGCAGATGCCCTTGCCGGCACGGTTGCCGGCCGACAGGCCACCGCTCAGTTCGCGGCCGCTGATGGTGGCCACCGGCAGGCACTCGGTGGCGCCGTAAGGGGTGTGGATGTCGGCATGGTCTTCCAGCGCACGGTGGATGCGCTCGATGACCTTGGCGTGCACTGGCGCGCCGGCCGACAGGACTCGTTTCAGTCCCGGCAGCCTGATCTTTTCGGCTTCCAGGTGGCGGGTCAGCGTGTTCATCAGCGCCGGCGAGCCGAACAGGTTGGTAACCGAGTATTCCCGGATCAGGCTGACCAGCATGGCCGGATCGACCCGGGCCGGGCGGGTGAAATCCATGGGCGGCAGCACCGTCGTCATGCCCAGCGCCGGGTCGAACAGGGCAAACGGCGGGAAGGTCGGCAGGTCGACCTCGCCGGGCTTGATGCGGTACTGCTCGCGGATCAGGTCGACCTGGGCGGCGAAGTGACGCTGGCGGTAGACCACGCCCTTGGGAATCCCGGTCGAGCCGGAGGTGAACAGGATGGCGGCCGGGTCGTCGGGCCCGACCTCGGGCGCGCGGTACGCCGAGACCGAAGTGGCCGCCAGGTCCTTGTAGCGCGCCCCGCCCCACAGCAGGCGCGGTCCGACCGTGATCAGGCGCTTGACATGGCCGCGGCCCCAGCCCAGCACCAGCCGGGCGATGTGGGCCTTGGTGATGCCGAGGAACACCTCCGGCCGCGCCTCGCCCAGGCAGGTCTTCAAGGGCTTGATGCCGATGCCCGGATCGACCAGCACCGGAATCGCCCCGGCCTTGAACAGGGCAAAGAACAGGGCGAAGAACTCCAGCGACGGCGGCACCATGAAGGCCACCCGCGTGCCCGGCTGGATGCCCTCGGCAGCCAGGCCGGCGGCCAGGCGCGTCGACAACTCGTCGAGTTCGCGATAGGTGTGGCGCTCATCCTTCCAGCCCTGCGCGGTGCGCTTGCGCGGCACGATCAGGGCAATGCCGTCGGGCTGGGTGAGCGCCTGCCGGCTCAGGGCCTGGGCGATGTTCATCGGAGTCTGAAGTGCGAGATCAGCTGCGAGGAGAATACCATCGGAGCAGGCAAAGGTCGGGCTTGTACGTGTGACGAGAGATGGTGGGCGTTCAGGGTTCAGGGCTCAGGGTTCAGGAAGCGCGCTGTCCAGTTTTCCTGAACCCTGAGCACTGAACCCTGAAACCTCATGCGTGGTTTCATATCAGGACCCGCGAGCCTGTAGATCGGCCTTCCACAGCCGACAGATCGGACGTCGGCCACGGAGGGCCGACCTACGGGTGCCATGCCGGGCGCGGGTGGATTAGGCTTGGGCCGGGCGCTGGTCGCCGAAGAACTGCTTCGCCAGCGGAATGATGCGGTCGGCGGCGTCCTCCAGCACGTAATGGCCGGCGTCTTCGTAGTATTCGACCGGGGCATCGGGCAGTTTCTCCCGCCACAGGGCCAGCACGTCGTCGTTGAACACGAAGTCCCTGGCGCCCCAGGCAAACTGGACCGGTTTTTCCTTCAGCACCGGCAGCTTCTCCTCGGTCTCGGCCAGCACGGCCCAGGCCGGGTCGGATTCAGACAGCGGGATGTCCTGCACGAAGCGCAGGGTCGCCAGACGCTGCTTCGACGAGCCCTGGTACGGCGCCACCAGGCCGCGCGCGACTTCGGACTTGAGCCGCTTCGCCGTGGCCATGGTCACCGCCAGTCCGGAGAAGGCGTTGAAGCGATGGATCAGGAAAGCGCCGAGCCCGGTGCGGGCAAACTTCAGCGA
>SKKM01000066.1 GCA_007121485.1 Wenzhouxiangella sp.
AGCGGTCCGGCGTCGGCTCGGTCAGCGATTGCGGACTGTGCACTCATGCGGATCCGGAGCGTTTTTTCTCCTATCGTCGCGACCGCGTGTGCGGGCGCATGGCCAGCCTGATCTGGCTGGACTGAAGCGCGAGATCATTGGGAGCGTCCGGCGTTTGCGGGTACAATGTCATCCCGGACCTAAGACCTGCAGGGAACCCGGGCATGACCTCTCTGATCTTCGTAACCGGTGGCGTGGTGTCGTCGCTCGGCAAGGGCATCGCGGCCGCGTCGCTCGGCTCGATTCTCGAAGCGCGCGGCCTGCGCGTGACCCTGCTCAAGCTCGATCCCTACATCAACGTCGACCCGGGCACCATGAGCCCGTTCCAGCACGGCGAGGTGTTCGTGACCGAGGACGGGGCCGAGACCGACCTGGACCTGGGGCACTACGAGCGCTTCGTGCGCACGCGCATGACCCAGCGCAACAACTTCACCACCGGCCGCATCTACGCCAACGTCATCGCCAAGGAGCGCCGCGGCGACTACCTGGGCTCGACGGTGCAGGTCATCCCGCACATCACCGACGAGATCAAGGACTCGGTCAACCAGGCGGTCGAAGGCTACGACGTCGCCCTGGTCGAGATCGGCGGCACGGTCGGCGACATCGAGTCCCTGCCGTTTCTCGAGGCCATTCGCCAGCTCGGCGCCGAATACGGCCGCCAGGCCATGTTCATGCACCTGACCCTGGTGCCGTATCTCAAGGCGGCCAACGAGATCAAGACCAAGCCGACCCAGCACTCGGTCAAGGAGTTGCGCTCGATCGGCATCCAGCCCGACGTGCTGCTGTGCCGCTGCGAGCGCATGATTTCCGACGACGAGCGCAAGAAGATCGCCCTGTTCACCAACGTGCCGGCCGAAGCGGTCATCTCGGCCGTGGACGTCGACAACATCTACAAGATTCCGCTGTTCTACCACCGCCAGGGCCTGGACCGCATCGTGCTGGACCGCCTCGGCATCAAGGCCTCGCCGCCCGACCTGTCGGACTGGGAGGACGTGGTCGAGCGCCGAGCGCGGCCGCAGCACGAGGTCACCATCGCCATGGTCGGCAAGTACGTCGAGCATGCCGACGCCTACAAGTCGCTTAACGAGGCGCTGCTGGCCGGTGGCCTGGCCGACCGCATCGCGGTGAAGATCAAGCCGGTGGAGTCCGAGGAAATCGAGACCAGCGGCGTGGGCATGCTGGAGAACGTGGACGCCATCCTGGTGCCCGGCGGTTTCGGCGAGCGCGGCTTCGAGGGCAAGATCGCGGCCATCCGGCATGCCCGCGAAACCGGCACACCCTACCTGGGCATCTGCCTGGGGCTGCAGACGGCGGTGGTCGAGTTTGCCCGCAACGTCTGCGACCTGGAAGGCGCCAACTCGACCGAGATGGATCCCGATACGCCGCATCCGGTGATCGGCCTGATTACCGAATGGATGGACGAGAAGGGCCAGCGTGAACTGCGCGACGAGAACTCAAACCTCGGCGGCACCATGCGGCTCGGCGCCCAGCGCTGCCGGCTGGTCAGCGATACCCTGGCGCGCAAGCTGTACGCCAAGGACGAGGTGCTGGAGCGGCATCGCCATCGCTACGAGTTCAACAACGGCTACCGCGAGGTCATGACCGAGCATGGCCTGCAGTTGTCCGGTTTTTCGGTGGACGGCACCCTGGTCGAAATCGTGGAGTTGCCGGAGCATCCGTGGTTCCTGGGCTGCCAGTTCCACCCCGAATTCACCTCCACCCCGCGCGACGGCCATCCGCTGTTCACCGGGTTCGTTCGTGCGGCGCTGGAGCGGCAGCAGGGCCGCAGCACGCCGTGGCAGGTGGCCAAGGGATGAAGCTGGATGGTTTCCAGGTCGGTATCGGTCATCCGCTGTTCCTGATTGCCGGGCCCGATACGCTGGAGTCGGAGGCGCTGTGCCTTCAGGTGGCCGGCCATCTGAAGGAACTGACCGGCGAACTGGGCATCCCCTACGTCTTCAAGGGGTCCTTCGACAAGGCCAACCGCACCTCGGTCAAGAGCTACCGCGGCCCGGGCCTGGACGGGGGCTTGCAGATCCTCGAGACCGTGCAGCGCCAGGTCGGCGTGCCGGTGCTCACCGACGTGCACGAGGACACGCCGATCGACGAGGTCGCGGCGGTGGTCGACGTGCTGCAGACCCCGGCCTTTCTGTGCCGCCAGACCAATTTCATCCAGAACGTGGCCCGCGCCGGCAAGCCGGTCAACATCAAGAAAGGCCAGTTCCTGTCGCCCTGGGAAATGACCCGGGTGGTGGAGAAGGCGCGCGCCACCGGCAACGAGCAGATCATGGTGTGCGAGCGCGGCTACATGTTCGGCTACAACAACCTGGTCGCCGACATGCGCTCGCTGGCCATCATGCGCGAGACCGGTTGCCCGGTCGTGTTCGACGCCACCCACTCGGTGCAGCTGCCCGGCGGGCAGGGCGAGTCCTCGGGCGGCGCGCGCGAGTTCATCCCGGTCCTGGCCCGCGCCGCCGTCGCGGTCGGCGTGGCCGGGGTGTTCTGCGAAACCCACCCGGATCCGGACCAGGCACTGTGCGACGGGCCGAACTCCATGCGCCTGGCCGATATGCGGGGCTTGCTGGAAACGCTGGTGGAGATCGATCGAGTGGTCAAAGACAGGATTTAACCGCAGATGAACGCGGATGAACGCAGATGAAAAAAGGTAAAGCGCCCGTTTTTGTTCATTTCATGCCCGCCGTCAACCGGCGCCATTTATCGCTCTGGGCGGGAAACTCCTCTGAATCGCCCTACCTTTAACCGCGTTAATCTGCGTTCATCTGCGGTTCCCAAACAAACCAAACGCTGAGCAAAAATGAAAATCAAACACATCCACGCCCTTGAAATCCTCGATTCACGCGGTAATCCGACGCTGGAGGCGGAAGTCTTGCTGGAAGACGGCAGCGTCGGCCGGGCGGCGGTGCCGTCGGGTGCGTCCACAGGCAAGCGCGAGGCGGTGGAGTTGCGCGACGGCGATGCCCGGCGCTACCTGGGCAAGGGCGTGACCCAGGCCGTGGCGCGGGTCAACGGCGACATCGCCGCGGCCCTGGTCGGCATGGCCGCCGACGAGCAGGAAGCGCTGGACCGGCGCCTGATCGAGCTGGACGGGACCGACAACAAGTCCGCCTTCGGCGCCAACGCCTTGCTCGGCGTATCGCTGGCCGCCGCCCATGCCGCGGCCAGGTCACGCGGGCAGTGGCTGTACGAGTACCTGCTGGCGGCGGGCGGGCAGACGGCGAGCCTGCCGGTGCCGATGATGAACATCCTCAACGGCGGCGCCCATGCCGATAACCGGGTCGACATCCAGGAATTCATGATCATGCCGGTCGGCGTGGCCGATTTCCCGGCCGCGCTGCAGGCTGGCGCCGAGATCTTCCATGCGCTCAAAGGCATCCTGCGCGAGCGTGGCCTGAACACCGCGGTCGGCGACGAGGGCGGTTTCGCCCCGGACCTGGAGTCCAACGAGGCGGCCCTGGCCCTGCTCATGACCGCCATCGAGCAGGCCGGCTACAGGCCGGGCAAGGAGATCGCCCTGGCCCTGGACGTGGCCTCCAGCGAGTTTTACTCTGAAGGGCGCTACCACCTGGCCGCCGAGGGCCGGTCCTTCGACAGCGAAGGCTTCACCGACTACCTGGCCGGGCTGGTCGAGCGCTACCCGATCATCTCGGTCGAGGACGGCATGGACGAAAGCGACTGGGCCGGCTGGAAGACCCTGACCGAGCGCCTGGGCGAGAAGGTCCAGCTGGTCGGCGACGACCTGTTCGTCACCAACACCCGGATTTTCCAGCGCGGCATCGACGAGGACATCGCCAACGCCATCCTGATCAAGCCCAACCAGATCGGGACGCTGACCGAGACCCTGGAGGCCATCGCCATGGCGCGCAAGGCCGGCTTCGGCACCGTCATCTCGCACCGCTCGGGCGAGACCGAGGACGTGACCATCGCCGACCTGGCCGTGGCCACCGGCGCCGGCCAGATCAAGACCGGTTCGCTGTGCCGCTCGGATCGCGTGGCCAAGTACAACCAGCTGCTGCGCATTCACGCCCGGCTCGGCGCGCAGGCAAGGTACTCCGATGCGCTCCAGTCTCGGTTCGGCAATCTCTGATGGGCGGTGGCTAGAGCAAGGTGATTACAGACTCCCTGAAAGAAGCCGTTGCCTTGTGGTCTGCGGGAGATCGTCAGGCAGCTACGGAAAAGAGTGCCAGACTACTGGAGCTTGAGCCTGATAATCCGCAGTTGCTGGCCTTTCATTCCGGATTGTTGCTGCACCAGTCCCGGTATCAGGAGGTGCTGGAACTGCTCAGCCAAGCGCAGTCAAAGTTTCCCCAAGCGGCAAGCTTGCTGGTGAACTTGTCCATTGCCCAACGCGCTTTGGGCGATCTGCCCTCGGCTACGGCGTCGGCTGAACAGGCAGTGATGCTGGAGCCCCAGCTTCCGGGCGGCTGGAACGCTTTTGGTCTTGCGCTGATCGGTCAGGAGCGTTGGGCGGAGGCTGAGGAGGTGTTCAGGCAGGGTTTGGCGCAGCACCCGGATAATCCGGCCTTGCGGCATCATCTTGATGAGGTTCTGGCCAAGCTAGGCAAGCCGAGGGGCGAGGGACAATCCGATCACGGCATTGCTTGGCTAATAAATG
>SKKM01000214.1 GCA_007121485.1 Wenzhouxiangella sp.
AGGCGATCGAAGGCCTCTCCGCTGGAGGCCTCCAGCTCGGCCATCTGTTCCGGCGTGGCCATGCCTTCCATGCCGTGACCGACGTGGTGGTGATGGTGGCGATGATGGTCGTGGTGGTGGTGGTGGGCATGCTCTGCCGGGGCCACGTGCGGCAGCCAGTCGCGGTCCGGCACCGGCTCATCGCGCTCGCGCAGCCACTGCTCCATGAACTCGATCTCGTCGCGCTGGGTGGTGTCGATCCGCCGCGCCAGGTCCAGCAACTCCCGGTCGCTGCTGCGCTCGGGCGCCAGCGCCGACATGTCCAGCGCCTGCTGGTGATGCGGAATCATGTCGCTCATGAAGCGCACGTCGGCTGCCGAATGGCGCAGCGCCGCCAGCTCGATGGCCTGCTCGGCGCTGATCTGGCGGCTGGGCTGGCCCGGGGCGCCGGGCTGGACGATGGGAGGCGCCGCGACCACGGCAGAGGTCATGAATGCGCAAAGCAAGGTCGACAGGCAGATGCCGGCGGCGCGCGCCGCAATTTGTAAGTGGGCCATTGATGTGAGTCCTTGAAGAGAGCCGCGAACAGGTCGGCCGATACAGACGGGAAAATAACAGATTCATGTCAGCAAAGGACGACTCCCGGCGGGGTCGGACCTCCCAAAGCTGCAAACCCAGAGTCGCCGGTTCCGAGTCAGTCTCGGTCAACAGCCCTGGCTGGGCATGCGCTGAAGACGGCATCGCCATCCGAGATGTCGTCTGGAGCGACAGAACGCCCTACCGTCAAAGTTCAAGAACTCTTCAGGGACTCTTCAAGATCGAACCTCACTGCATGGCCTAGCTTGGCAGCGTCCGCATTGCAGCTGCCCAAGGAATTCTCCCATGGCCCATTTCAGCAGAAGAACCGGCCCTATCGTGTCCGCCAGCGCCTGGATCCTGGCGATCCTCGCCGGAGCGCTGGCCCTTCCCCTGTACGCCGCCGACTGCCTGTGGTCGGGCGCCGACGGCAACTGGGACGATCCGGCACAGTGGAGCGACTGCGGCGGCGGCATTCCAGGCTCCGGCGATACCGCCATCATCGGCGCCGGCGAGGTCAACCTGCAGGCTTCGACGACGGTCGCCGGACTGACCATGACCGGCGGCACGCTGATCGGCAGCGGGCTCGGGATGAGCCTGTCCGTGAACGACAGCCTGCTGCTCACCGGAGATGAGCCCAAGCGCATTGCGCGCATGACGCTGAACAATGGCGGGGCGGCCGTCTGGGACGAAGGCGGCTTCACGCTCGGCCCCTGGCCCGATCCGGTCAACTTCAACAACCTGGCCGGGGCCAGCTTCGAGATCGTCGGTGAACGCAAGCTGCAGCCCAGTCAGGGCTCCGCCATCCTCAATGAGGGCACCATCTTGAAGACCGGTCCTGACTTGAGTGACCTCTCCGACTTTGGGGCAGGGGTGCGCAACGACGGCCTGGTTCGAGTCGAGGAAGGCACCTTGAGGATCTTCGGCACCCGCTCCATTCCCGTGGAGGTCTTCACCCACAGCGGTAGCTTCGAAATGCTGGCCGGCGCGACCATGCAGTTCGACGGTGCCCAGAATTTCGGTCCAACCTCCAGCATCACCGGAGACGGCAACGTGGGCTTCGTCCGCAGCAGCGGCGGCTTTGTGCTGGATCACGAGATGACCTACCAGATCGGCGGCCGAACCACCGTGCAGTGCTTCAGTTGCGTGGTGAGCTGGAATGCCCAGGGCGTCACCGGCGAGCTGGCCCTGCTGCCCTTTTTCGTGCCCCCCTTTCCCACCCGCGGCCAGATTGCTGGCGAGGGGTCCATAACAGTCACGGGCCAGACCTTATGGGATCAGGGCATTATCGGCCAGCTAGGTCCGGTCAACACCCCCATCACCGTAGAGATGCAGGGCGGCATCGCCTTGTACGGTAACCACATGCATATCGAGAGCCTGGCCACCGTCCGCAACCACGGTGTCGCCGTTTACAGCGGCGGCAATTTCGTCATCGCTCATCCCAGCGGACAGTTCGCCAACCTGCCCGGCGCGCGCTTCGAGATGCAAGGTCCGCGTGACATCATGTGCCGCAACATCGGGTTCGGAACGCCGCCGCTGGGCCGGTTTGTCAACCAGGGCGAGGTGATCAAGAGCGGCGAGGGCGATGCCTTCCTGACCTGCGTCATCCTGGAAAACCAGGGTACGCTGGACGTGCAGGAAGGGCAGCTGAGCGTTCGGCCCACAACCCAGGGCAGCACGCCAGAGGGGGGGCGCCTGATCCTCGCCGATGGGCTGACGATCAGTAGCGAACCGATCGCGATCGAAGCCTCATCCTGGCTGCTGGGCAGCGGCGAAGTGGATGCCCCGGTCGAGATCCGCGGCCATATCAGCCCCGGCCACCCGGGCTTTGGCGGCACGCCCTGGGAGACCGCCCGGATCACCATCACTGGCGACCTGAGCCTGGATTCAGACAGCCGCTACCTGGCCAAGATTCTCGACGACGGCGGACCCGGGATCGGCCATGACCTGGTCGTTGTCGAAGGCGAGACCGCGCTAGGGGGCCTGCTCCAGATCAGCCTTCACCCCGATTTCGACCCGCCTGCAGGAAGCGAATTCACCGTGCTGACCTGCGGCGCCGGCTGCGACGGCCTGTTCGATCAGCGGATCATCAGCCCGCCGGGCGTCTTCTTCGAAGTCCTCTACGGAGACAACTCCGTCATCGTTCGCCGCATTTCCGAGCAGATTTTCCGAGATGCTTTCATTACACCGTCGCAGGGCCAGTGAGCGCATCACGAAGCCCTGCACGGGTATGCGCTGTCAATGCCGCACGGCGAAACACGAAGATGTTTTGATGCCGACTCAAGGAAAGGCGGGATCCTGTCGCACCAAGTCGCCCCCAGCATCCTGGCACTGGGGCGGATCAGCGCGCCCCGCTTGATCGAATCCTGGGCCCAAGCTGCAGTAAGCTTGCTGAAATTCCCGTTTGGTCTTGAGGGACCTGACTGCGGCATGAAGCAGGACTACAGGCTTGGTCAGCTCGAAATCCGGACTTCCGCCTGGCGGCTGGAGCGCGCCGGACAGGAAGTTCATGTCGAGCGCAAGGTGTTCGAGCTGCTGGTTTACCTGTGCTCGAGGCCCGGTGAGGTGGTATCCCGCGACGAGCTTCTGCAGGACGTTTGGGGCCGCAGTGTAGCCAGCGATAGCGTGGTTGCCCAGGGGATCAGCAAGCTGCGCGGCATCCTGGCTGAGCAGGGCGGCCTGCCGGAAGCCTTGAGCACGATTCGGGGCGTGGGCTATCGCCTGGATGAAACGCCAACGATCTTGGCCCCGGAATCCGAGCAACCCATACGGGCAACAGCCTGGTTCGCGTCTCGCTCCGCGCTGGGTACGCTACTTGTCGCCGTGCTGGCTATCGGCATCGTGCTCGGCACCCTGCAGCGTGCGCCACTGCCTGCGAATAGCCCGCGCATCGCCTTGCTGGAGATGGAAAACGCCACCGGCGACAGCGCGCTGGACTGGATCTCGGCCGGCGCCACCGCATTGGTCGGCGAGAATCTGCTGCATCGTGGCGTGGATGTGATCTCCGGACGGCAGCTCAATGCACTGCTGGCAGAAGCCAGCGGGGACGAGCCGGCGGAGAAAACCATCACTCGGCTGACCGGCGTGGACTATGTGTTTGCGCCCCGGCTTTTGCCCGCTGACGAGGGCTTCCGGCTTGAGGTGATGACGCTGGCCGGGCAGGCGCCTGGACGGCTGATCCTGCCGGGCAGCGATCCGGCCACGCTGTCGCTGGCCATGGCCGGAAGGCTGGCCGAAGAAGTGAACGCACCGCTGCCGCCGCCGGGCGGCGCCAATCGCCTGAACAATCCCTTCCTCAACGAAGCCTACGCCCGCTCCTTTCATCATCGGCAGCGCGGGGAGTTGCAGGCTGCGCGGGAACTACTGGAATACATCCTCAAGGAAGAGCCCGACTTTGCCTGGGGCATCTACCAGCTCGGCGTCACTGTGCAACAGGAAGGAAATTTCGCCGAGGCGCGCGCCCTGCTCGAGCCGCTGCTCGACCGGATCGATGACGATGCCTGGCTGGCCGCCGCCGTGCGCACCACGCTTGGCAACCTGGCCTGGTTCAGCGGCGATCATCAAGCCGCCCGGCTGGCCTACCAGGAAGCCTACGATCGCTTCGAGGTAGCCGGCCTCGAAGCCGGCATGGCTGCCGCGCTCGGCAACCTGGGCATGGTCGCCGACAACCTGAACGATCCCGTGCTGGGCCGGGAGCTGATGCGCCAGGCCCTGGACATCTTCCGCCGCCAGAACAACCGCATCCAGCAGGCCCGTCTGCTGCACAACCTGGGCTATTCCTACAAGACCGCCGGCGAATTCGAGCCCGCCCTGCAGTCCCTCCGTCAGGCTTATGCACTGCGACAGGATCTCGGCCTGCGGACCCAGGCGGCCAACACCTTGTCGGCAATCGGCGAGATTCTGGTCCTGACCGGTCAGCTGGACGAGGGTCTGGCGCTGCTCAAGGAGGCGCTGGATGTTTTCCGCCGGACCGATAATCGTCGCGGCCAGGGCGTGGTCCTGGCCGACCTCGCCACCGCTTACCAGCGCATGGGACGCTTCGAACTTGCGCGCGAAATGGCCCTGGAATCCATGGCCCTGGCCCGC
>SKKM01000292.1 GCA_007121485.1 Wenzhouxiangella sp.
GCCAGCGGGCAGAACCCGGTAAAGGCGGCCTGCAGCATGTTCAGGCCGACGAACGCGGTCAGAAACAGCCAGTAGCCGCTGTGGATCTGCGACAGCAGCAGGCTCAGGAGGATGACGGTGCCGGCAAAGGCGAAAACGATGCGGTCGATGTTCATGGGGGACTCCACGGGAGTGTGCACCCATCATAAGAAACATCTAATATGATTGCAAGCAGGTGGGCCAACGCCGGCCGGGCGCTGGCCCCGGCCGACCACGGCCTGCCAGCGTGTCAGTAGCTGATCATGGGCTCCAGCTTCGCCGCCTGCTCGACCCATTTGGCGACCTGCGAGGCGGTGGGGGGCGAGCGTACGAGTTTTTTCTGCTCGTTGATTTCGAGCATGCGTTTGGTCAGATTGTCCGGATTGCGCCGGGCCAGCTGCTTCACGGTGTTGCAGTTGGCCGCTTCGAGCAGTTCGGAGTACTCTTCGCCGACGCCGGAAATCCGCATCAGGTCGGCCATGTTCACCCACTTGAGCAGACGAACCGGACTGACACCGCATTCTGCGGCGATTTTCCTGCGCCCGGTGCGGGTACCTCCGTGCTTGAGCAAATGGCCGGTATGGGTAATCCCCATTTTCGCCAGCTTGGCGGCACGTGCCGTGGCAATGCCCTCGATGTCCTCGATCTTGTAGTTCATGCTTTAACTCTCCCTGTGATGTCGACTGGCCGCGGTCGAAGCGGACGGCCACGCTGAATATCGCCCGGCTCCTGGCAGCACATGCCCGGCAGCGAGCCGGCAGGCGGCGTCCCCGATGGCGACCTGATCGAATTTATAGCATCGGCATGCATCCCGCACAAGCCGCAGGGTTTCAGACTGAAACTGCGCTGGCGTGCCGGAATGCGTTTTGAAAATGAGCGGCATGGGCTAATATCGGCCGCGTGTGCCATGACAATCGAGGGAAAGCGCGGTGACCGATTCCATCCTGATCGGCAAGGGCGAGGAACAGGTGCACCTGGCGGCTGCCTATGCCAACCGCCACGGCCTGGTGGCAGGCGCGACCGGGACCGGCAAGACGGTCACGCTACTGGTCCTGGCCGAGGGTTTTTCGCGCCTGGGCGTACCGGTGTTCATGGCCGATGCCAAGGGCGACGTGTCCGGCCTGGCGGCCGCCGGCACGCCGCATGCCCGGATCGACGAACGCATCGAGCGGATCGGCGTGCCGGACTATCGCCAGGAAGCCAGTCCGGTGGTGTTCTGGGATCTCTGGGGCCAGTCCGGCCACCCGGTTCGTGCGACCGTGACCCAGATCGGCCCGACCCTGCTGGCCCGCATGCTGGATCTGAACGACACCCAGGAAGGCGTGCTGAACGTCGTCTTCCGCGTCGCCGACGAGGCCGGGCTGCTGTTGCTGGATCTGAAGGATCTGCGCGCCTTGCTGACCCATGTGGCGGAGAACCGGGAGGACGTGAGCGCACGCTACGGGCTGGTCAGCGTGGCCTCCATTGGCGCCATCCAGCGTCGCCTGCTGACTTTGGAAGCCGACGGCGCCGAGCACTTCTTTGCCGAGCCGGCGCTGGAGTTGGCCGACCTGATGCGCACCGACTTGTCCGGTCGCGGGGTGATCAACCTGCTGGCGGCGGAAAACCTGATCATCAAGCCGCGCCTGTATTCCACCTTTCTGCTGTGGATGCTGTCCGAGTTGTTCGAGCAATTGCCCGAGGTCGGCGACCTGGATCGGCCCAGGCTGGTGTTCGTGTTCGACGAAGCGCACCTGCTGTTCGGAGATGCCCCGGCCAGCCTTCGGCGCAGAGTGGAGCAGGTCGTGCGCCTGATCCGCTCCAAGGGCGTCGGCGTGTATTTTTGCTCGCAGAACCCGGACGATATTCCCAACGAAATCCTGGGCCAGCTGGGTAACCGGGTGCAGCACGCGCTGCGCGCGTTCACGCCGCGCGACCAGAAAGCCATCCGCTCGGCCGCCGAGACTTTCGTGCCCAAGCCCGGCCTGAACGTCCTCGAGGCGATCACCACCCTGGGCGTGGGCGAGGCGCTGGTCTCACCGCTGGGTGACAAGGGCATCCCGCAACCGGTCGAACGCACGCTGATTGCGCCGCCGCGCTGCCGGATGGGCCCGCTGAGCGAGGAAGAACGGGCCCAGGTGCGCGCGCGCAGTCCGGTCGGTGCCAAGTACGACGCCACGCTGGACCGGGAGTCGGCCTACGAGATTCTCAAGCGGGAAGCGGAGGCGGCCGCCGTGGCCGCCGAGGAGGCGGCCAGGCAAGCCGAGGAGGAAAAGGCGTCACGCGCCGCACAGCGGCAGAGCGCGCCGCGGCGCTCGAACCGCCAGAGCACCGGCGAGGCCTTCATCAAGTCGACGGTGCGGACCGTCGGCAACAGCATCGGTCGCGAGATCTCGCGCAACCTGATGGGCGTGCTGCTGGGGAAAAAACGCTAAAAACGGGGAGTGGCTTCAGGCCATCGACGGCTTGCAGAACTGCTGGTAGAGCTCGTCCATCAGGGCCCGAACCTCGTGGCTGGCCAGCGAGTAGAAGATCACCTGCTGCTGGCGCCGCGTCTTGACCAGGCCGCTGTTCCTCAGCACCGCAAGATGCTGGGATAAGGCCGACTGGCTGAGCGGCAGGTGCTGGTTGAGTTCGGATACCGACAGTTCCTTGTCCAGCAGGTGGCACAGGATCATCAGCCGGTGGGGGTTGGCCATCAGTTTCAGGAATTGCGCGGCCTCCTCGGCATGGCGCTCCATCTCTTCCGGAGGCGGCTTGAGGCGCGTCTCGTTTTCCGCAATCTGAGTACTCATACAGTCCATTATTGCTCAGCGCGAGCGCAGATTCATCTGATCTGCATCAATTTTTTAGCCCGCGGTACAATTTCAAGGTCTTACTCCGGCGATTTTCCGCATGAACCAGTCCGCTCACATCCGGCCTGTCGAGTCGGCCAGGCAGCCGGCCTCGGCCGCTCCGCTCCGCATCGTTACCGCTGCCAGCCTGTTCGACGGGCATGATGCCGCGATCAATTTGATGCGTCGCCTGATCCAGGCCCAGGGCTGCGAAGTGATCCATTTGGGCCACAACCGCTCGGTGGCCGAAATCGTGCGTGCGGCCATCTGCGAGGATGCCGATGCCGTCGCCGTGAGTTCCTACCAGGGCGGTCACAACGAGTATTTCCGCTACCTGGTCGACAGCCTGGCCGAGCAGGGCGCCGGCCATATCCAGGTCTTCGGCGGCGGCGGCGGCACCATCACCCCGGCTGAAATCCGCGAGCTGCACGCCTGTGGCGTCAACCGCATCTATCACCCGGAGGACGGGATGAAGATGGGGCTGGGGGAGATGATTGAGGATTTGGTGGGGCGGACGTGGGAGGCTCGCGAGCGGAGAGTTTCGAGGGACCAGGGACCAGGGACCAGGGACCAGAAAGCAGGTTTTTTCAGCGTCGACATTCAGATCGCGAGGGTGCTTTCGGCCATCGAAAACGGTCAGATTTCGGCTGACGAACTTCGCCGCGACCGTGAGTCCCCACTGGTCCCTGGTCCCCGGTCCCTGGTCCCTGTGATCGGCCTGACCGGCACCGGCGGTGCCGGCAAGTCCTCGGTCACCGACGAGTTGCTCAACCGCTTCCTGCAGTACTACCCGGAGATGCGCATTGCCGTGCTGGCGGTGGATCCGACCCGGCGCCGCACCGGCGGGGCGCTGCTGGGCGACCGAATCCGCATGAATTCGCTCCGATCCGAGCGCGTGTTCATGCGCTCCATGGCCACCCGGCGCCAGCATCTGGCCGTCTCGGAGGTCGTGGCCGACAGCCTGGCTTTCTTGAAGACCTGTGATTTCGATCTGATCATTCTCGAAACCGCCGGCATCGGCCAGTCCGATTCCGAAGTGGTCGACCTGGTCGATTTTCCTGTCTACGTCATGACCTCGGACTACGGCGCGGCCAGCCAGCTGGAAAAGATCGACATGCTCGACTTCGCCGAGCTGGTGGTCCTGAACAAGTTCGACCGCCAGGGCGCCATGGACGCGCTCCGGGACGTGCGCAAGCAGTGGAAGCGCAATCGCCTGGCCTTCAGCCTGGCCGACGAGGACGTCCCCGTTTACCCGACGATTGCCTCGCAGTTCAACGATCCGGGGGTGACCTGGATGTTCTTGAATCTGTGTCGGTTGTTGAGGGAGCGGGGGGGTGAGGGATCAGGGATCAGGGGCCAGGGTCGTGAGGGACCAGGGACCAGGGACCAGGGACCAGAAAGGCAGGGGTCAGGGTGGGGGAGTGCCCGGTGTGATTTTGATCCTGAAGTCGAGCTTTCGGAAAGGGAACCGAGGCCGTCTGTGTTGATTCCCGGGAAACGGGTGCGCTATTTGGCGGAAATTGCCGAGCAGGGGCGGGGGATCAATGAGCAGATCCTACGATGGGCCGAAGAGGCTAGACGGGCGCAGCATTACCTGGAAGTGCTGCGCGATCTTGGCGCCGAAAAGCTTCCTGAGCCTCTGCAGCCAGCCAGCGCTGGTCCCTGGTCCCTGGTCCCTGGTCCCTCAGGCGACGCCGAAGGCGAACTGGTCGTCAATCTGGTCAATCGCTACAACGAAGCCCTGAAATCGATCCCGGAAGAAGCCCGCAACCTGCTGCGCCGCTGGCC